>JBMCIT010000097.1:0-5619 GCA_048616715.1 Tangfeifania sp.
GCAGCGGTTCCTATTCCGAAAGATACTTTTCCTGTAATTTTTTCGCTATCGTAACCCCCAATGGAATAGCCGGTAGTTATTGATACAAGATTTAAAACATCCACCACATTATTCACCTGGTAAAGAGTTTTGTTTTTTACCACACGGCGCAAAAGTGCTTCAGCCGAAAGGCGGTAACGTGCCGGGTCTTTCCCGCAAGCTTTATAGGCTTTCCGCGAAGCAGCTATGACCGGGATTTTACTGATTTGTTCCGTGGTTAAATCAGCCGACAATTCACCGGTTTTTTTTCGGATAGCATCCCAAAGCAAATCACTGGTTTCCAACACAAAAACATCGCATTCAATAACTGAAAGTTTTAAATTGGGTACCTTTTCCTTTAGTTCTTTTGAAATCAGAATTGCCGTCATTGGTGTTTATTTTTTTTGCGTTCAATATCTATTCAAATAAATACCATCGATTTAAAAAATTCAAATCTACACAAAACGAAAGAAAAAGGCACAAAAAAAGGGTCTTGCCTGGCAAGACCCTTATATTCTTTACTTAAATCCTTAGATTACTTCTACATTAAAAGCTACGGGACCCCGGTCGCTTTCTTTAATCTCAAACTCGACAGCCTGGTCTGTTTCCAGTCCGAACTGGGAGTCTTTAATACCTGAACGATGCACAAAGATGTCTTTACCATCTTCGGAGTGGATAAATCCAAAACCTTTTACAGCATCGTACCATTTAACTTTACCTTCCATAAGAATACCGTTATTAATAACGACCTCCGCCGCCGCGGTTAAAACCACCGCCGCCGCCTCTGCGGTTTCCGCCTCCTCCACCTCTGGAGTCATTTGATCTCGGACGTGATTCGTTTACTTTAATGTTACGACCACTAAGATCAGCATTGTTCAGTTCTTCGATGGCTTTTCTGGCCTCATCATCGTCATCCATTTCAACGAAACCAAAACCTTTGCTGCGGCCAGTCAGTTTATCATTGATAATTTTAACTGATGCAACTTCGCCATACTCTTCAAAAATTTCTCTTAAATCTTCCTCAACTACGCTGTACGGAAGATTTCCAACATAAATGTTCATTTGTAAAACTATATTAAATTAATAAAACAGGTATTAACAACTGGGACGAAATGTCCCGGCGTTTTTTCAATCGCGACTAAACCAGAATACCGAATTGTAATATTTTCAGAAACCAAAATAAATCGTGGTAAAAAAACATGGAAAGATAACCGTGCCCGGCTGCAGAATACCTTCAAAAAATTTCAACAAAAAAAGATCAACTTGTTAATTACCAGACAAACGAAACTTTAAAAAGTTCAATATTGTCTTCAAAAACACAGGGCAAAGTTAAATTAAAATTGGAATAAACAAACAATTAACTGCAACTTTCCCAATTTTCTTACTTATTCAGCTAAATCCCTGATTACAACACTGGCAGCAAAACATCCGAAAACAGCGGGCATGTATGAAATTGTACCAACTGAAGACTTTTTATTCTGACTCTCCTCAAGCCGAATTGCATTTTCGTCAACCTCCTCGGGAGAAAAAACTACTTTGAATCCTTTTTTGATTCCCAGCTTATTGAGGCGCTTCCGAATCATGCGGGCCAGTTTACAGTTATACGATTTTGAAATATCAGTTACTGCCACTTTTGAAGGATCGACTTTTCCTCCGGCTCCCATCGAACTCACGAGGTTCAAACCCAACTCCAGGGAATGATGAATCAGGAAAACTTTTGGCGACAGTGTGTCGATGGCATCCACCACATAATCATACGACTGGCTTTTTAACAACTCCACTGCCCTTTCATCCCGGATAAATTCAAAAACCGAATTCAGCTCCAGCCCGGGATTTATATCAAGAAGCCGTTTCGCAAGAATCTCAGTTTTCGGACGGCCTTCAGTACTTTTCAGGGCGGGCAGTTGTCTGTTCCGGTTAGTGGTTTCCACAACATCACCGTCGGCAATGGTCATTTTTCCAACTCCCGCGCGGCAAATCATTTCAGCGGCAACAGCGCCCACTCCCCCCAGCCCAACTACCAAAACGTTGGCAGCTTTTAGCTTCTCAAGATTTTCGGGGCCAATCAGCAAATTTGTTCGGTCTAACCAATCTGACACAGTTTACTAAGTAATTTTGAGTTCGTATATGAATCAACCGGATGTTTAATCCGGTTGTAAAAAATTGACGTTTTCAATCCGGTTGAAGTTTTTCCAAACCGATCTTTTAAGCTCCTCCACAGAACTGTTACGGATTTCGGCAGCTTTTTTATAAATATTTTCCACTCCGGCTTCGTATTCATCGGTTTCAAAAAATAGTTTTTCGGCGGGTAAAAAACGCAATGACCCGAGTGCTTTGGCATTCCCGCTGAAAAGAATTTTTCCGAAAGAGAAGAGTATGTTCCTTTTTACCAGTTGCTCCGAAATCTGAAGGTTGGCGGAGTAACCATGAAAAATCCAGGGAACTGTGGGATGCAGTTCCTTGTGCAATTCAATTACTTCGCTGTAAGCTTTTACGCAATGAATAATCAGTGGTATTTTAAATTCTTCAGCCATAAAAGCCTGCGCCTTAAAAACCCGTTTTTGTTCATCGAAATCGGTATTGGTAATTTTATCCAGGCCACATTCCCCAGCAAAAATTACGTGATCGAGTTCCAGTGCATCTTCCATCATTACAAGCCGCTCGTTGTTTTCGGCTTTCGACTTTATTTCCCACGGATGCAACCCGACCGAGAAAAAATTCCGACCGTCAAACAATGGAATACTCTCGCCCGGAAAAAGGTTTCGTACTGTTACCGTGTTTTTTTCCTTTCGTGAAAGATGCGTGTGCAAATCGATATAGGGAACAGAATTATTCACAAATATCCGGGATTAAACCATTTCAAAAATTTTATCGACGACTCTCTCTGCGCCATCAGCAATCTGATCGATGGTGGAATCGAGCATGTAGCAGGGAGTTGTGATTACTTTGTATTTTTCATCGATAACAATTTCGCCGTGTGTCGTATTTTCATGCACTCCGCCCATTTTTTCAACTGCCTGCGCCGTACCTGCATCCTGCCCGATGGTAACTTTTACATCTCCCAAAATTTTCGTCAGTATCACCGGGGAAATGCAGAGTGCACCAACCGGTTTTTCGGCTACTACAGTTGACCTTACAGCCGCTTCAACATCGGGATTTACTTTACAATCTACCCCGTCGAAAGCAAACGTGCAAAGATTTTTGGCGGCACCGAATCCTCCGGGAAAAACAATTGCATCGTAATCTTCGGCTTTGTATTCCGAAAGCGGTTTAATATCGCCACGGGCAATCCGCGCAGCTTCAACCAAAACATTTCGCTTTTCATCCATCTCTTCTCCGGTGATGTGATTCACAACATGTGCCTGTTCCACATCAGGAGCAAAACACTGGTATTTGGCCCCTTTTCGGGCAATTGCCAGCAATGTTAATGTTGATTCATGAATTTCAGCGCCGTCGTAAACGCCGTTTCCCGCTAAAACTACTGCTATTTTTTTCATGATTTCGTTCATTTTTCAATTTTACCCAAAATTACAGTTTATAGCTGAAAAATTGAAATGGGAGGTATCAAATGTTTTCAAAGAAGCAGAATTTCATATTAATCGCAATGCCCTTTGCCGAAATATAACAATATTTGTATACCTGAATGACATCAGGCAAAAAATTATATTTATATGCATATTATAACCCTGGTTTTGGTAGTTCTGATTATTACTGTTTCGTGTAATAACAAAGAAAACAATGGTGGGGAAATTCCCCAAAAAGGGGAACCTGTGTACGGTGGTGACTTCTCCATCATGAAAAAGCTGGAAGATGCAGGCGGCAATTATAAAATCGATGGCGAAATTAAAGATGGGTTTCAGATTTTTAAGGAGAACAATTATACCTGGTCGCGGCTCCGGATTTTTCATTCGCCAAACATGGAAGGACCGGTTTGCAACAATCTGGATTACACCATTGCATTGGCAAAAGAAGCAAAATCCTACGGATTCAAATTTCTGCTTAATTTTCACTATTCCGATACCTGGGCGGATCCTGCCAAACAGTTTGTGCCTGAAGCCTGGGAAAATCTGGATTTTGAAACGCTCACCGACAGTGTTTACCAGTACACTAAAAAAGTAGTGAATGCGCTTGCCGATGCCGGCGCAGCGCCCGACATGGTGCAGGTGGGCAACGAAATCAATAACGGAATGATTTGGCCGCAGGGGAGACTGTGGAACAACGACGGCACTGCCAACTGGGATGAACTGGCAGCGCTGCTGAAAGCCGGAATCCGTGGGGTAAAAAATGCCGAAAACGGAGCCGGCATTCCGATTCTTATTCATGCAGCCACCGGTGGAAATGTGGAAGAATCGGACAACTTTTACAGCAATATTATTGAGCGCGGAGTTGAATTCGATGTTATCGGATTGAGTTATTATCCATGGTGGCATGGTACTTTTGACGATTTGGAAAACAACCTTGCATTTCTTTCCAATAAATATGAGCAGGAAATCTCGGTGGTTGAAACCGCTTACTATGCCAACGGCTGGTACCCTGAACCGGCGGAGTGGGTATTGGATGTGCAGCCATTCCCGCCAACCGAACAGGGGCAATACGATTTTTTGGTGAAACTGGATTCTATTCTGAAAGAATATCCAAAAGTCACTTCAGTTTATTACTGGAAACCCGATGGAATGGAAGTTCCCGGAACCGGAGTCCCGTATTTGGGCCGCAGCCTGTTCAGTCGGGATGGAAATGCATTTAAAGGAATTTCGGCATGGAAAGAAGATAAGTAATTACTTCAGGTTTCTCCTTTTTTCGCGCCTGCTCATTTCCAGACCCCTGATTTTTTCAGGGTGCACCACTGAGTATACTTTTGATGAAATAAGCAATTCAGTTTTATCTTCATCAACTACAAACCGGGGAATGATAAACCGCAAATCAGCGGAGTTTAAACTATTCTGAAAAACAAGCAGGATCAATTCATTTGTGTTTGGCGGAACAACACCTATCTGTTCACCGGCAAAAATTTTCTCATTCACCTCCAGCTCTTTGTTTTTGTCAATTACATTCCGGTAGCAAATAAGTGTTCCATCCGGCTGAAGCACAGTCACTGAATTTGTCCAGGTGTGGTACCAGTTTTCCGGTTTTCCAGTGCGCGTGTTGCCCACAATTTCCACCACCGTTCCGGTGCGGCTGGCAAAAACCGGCTCGCCCGGAGCCGTCTGAAATCCGGTGGCATTCCACGAATCGGGTTCTTCTGAGCCCCAAAAACCTTCGATGCTTTTCACATCAAAAACTTTGGCATTTTCACCGGGTTTAAACGGAATCAGGTAAGGAAAATCGAGGTTAATCTCTGCCATTGGATCAGAACGGAAAAATTTGATGTCGTAATTGAACCGGGGAGCATCGGCATCCAAATCGCGCTGCAGGGTAAACAACGTATTGAAACCCGGTTCCAGTTTTTTAATGTAAGGCAGCGGCTCGTCGAAGGTAGTATTCTGTAAATCAGCAAAATTGACATTCAGAAACAAAGGTGCCGGAGTGTTATTGTAGGCTATAAATTCAACATCGCCAATGCTGGTATAATTGGCCTGTACTTCTATAGGTTGGGCGTTTGCA
>JBMCIT010000098.1:0-5594 GCA_048616715.1 Tangfeifania sp.
TTGTGCCGGGAGCCGTTGACCAGCATCCTGATTTGGGCGGCTGGTATGCTGATTACACCAATCCTGAAATGAGTGAATGGGCAAAACCGGCGAATACAATAAATAATCCCGGCACGTATCAGTTTATCGATATTTCAAACAACAATGCACAGCGGGGAGAGGTACATTATAACACGGCTTTGTTTGTAAGAAATTATGTGCTGTTCTCAGGTAATCCCCGTCCGGTGAACAATGTGAAAATTTACGGTGGAATGATGAATCCACTGGGGCAGTCAGGTGAATACTGGACCGGTTTTCACAAAGACGGGGAAGAACGGTTCTGGAGAAACATATTCGCCGGTCATGCATCTGCCCGTTTTCACCGTCCCGACTATGGACTGGGGCTAAACCATGTGGCGCAGCACCATATCAAAAGCATGCGGATGCTTACCGGTGAAATGGATTTTTTCAGGCATAAACCTGCAAATCATTTGCTGAAAAACCGGGAGGAAAACGAAGCTTATTGTATGGCCATTGAAGGAGAAGAATATGCCGTTTATTTTACAGGAAAGGGAGAAGTTGAATTGAATGTTCCGCAGGGGGAATACGAGGCGAGGTGGCTGCAGGTAAGGACGTCACAATGGAGTGGCGCTCAAACAATTAAACTGCCGGAGAAACTGAAAACGCCATCAGACGATCAGTGGGTGGTATTTATTAAAAAAGCAGAATAATAATTTTTATCAGAAATCGAAAAAAGATGAGAAACAGAATTTTTGCATTAAAAATTATAGTGGTAGTTCTGATTTTTGCTTTCCCCGCCGGGGCAGAAAGCACAAAAGTAAAGACTGTTAACAGTAATCCTGAAATGACAGTCGTCACCGACGGCCCCATCTGTCCGTACAGTAAAAATCCACCTTCCGGATCCTTGTTGGAAAAAAGAATATAGAACATGATTGCAAATAAATTCATAACTACTGTATTTAAAGTAAGTTTGATAATTTTTACCCTTGATGTTTTTGCTGTTGCCGGCGACACAGCCACCATGGAAGAAAACCTTGCCTCGCGGGAAGCCGTAATTTTTTTCGGCGGTTTTGAGGAAGGGTTTAACAACGACTTGTGGAAAAGCCGCTGGGGTATTCCCTGGATGAACCGGGCAGCGGAAAATAAGGTTATTGAAAATGGTTTTCAGGGTGGAAAGTTGCTTCGTGTAAAATACCCCGAAGGCGGTGTCGGGCCACTTGAAACAGGCGGCCAGTTTCCTATGGTGTTCCGGAATATGGAAGGGATTGAAGAAGGTTTATACCAGGAATTGTATCTCAGGTATTATTTGAAGTTTGAGAAAGGATTTGATTTCAACAAAGGCGGAAAACTTCCCGGGTTAATGGGAGGTGGCGATTCGTGGGACCGTTCGGGCGGGAACAGCGCCGACTGGACGCCACGCAAAGATTCCCATGCCCGGTTCGACGGATTTGCGGCGGCAAAAAAAAGAGTGGGGGAGTTTAACGAATAATTATAAGTAATTCAAATTATAAACAGATTTCAGATGAAAAGGGAAAATTTTAAAAAAGGTTTTGGAAAAGGAACTATGGCCATTTTGATTGTACTGGCCGTGTTTGTTGGTGCATGCAATATGTCTGTGTCGGAAGGCAGCAAAATTCCGGTTATTTTTGATACTGATGCCAATAACGAAGTGGACGACCAGCACGCACTGGCTTATCTTCTTTTTAGCGGCGATCATTTTAATGTGGAAGGCGTTACGGTGAATGCCACCAGCGCGCCAACAGGTTATTCCGATGAATCTGATGTGAGCGACCACTACGAAGAAGCCAAAAGGGTGATGCAACTTTGCGGTGATTTTTATGGTAAAATTCCGCTAAAAACCGGCGCAGACGGATCGTTCGATGAAATAAAAAACCATATTGACGAGCCGGATTTCGACGGACACGAAGCGGTTGATTTTATTATCGAACAGGCTATGCAAAGCCGTAACCAAAAGCTGGTGCTGCTTCCGGTGGGCAAGCTTACCAACATTGCCCTGGCGCTGATGAAAGAACCTGCCATTGCCGAAAAGGTGAAAATTGTGTGGCTGGGTTCCAATTACCCGGAACCGGGCGAACACAACCAGGATTGGGACATTGAATCGATGAATTACATTCTGGACGTGGATGTACCATTTGAAATTGTAACGGTGCGCAGTGGAAAACCCTCGGGTACGGCTGCCGTAATGGTTTCCAAAGACCAGATTCTGCACCGGATGCCGGGAAAAGGACCCGAAATTGACACCCCGGTTACCGGCCGGCACGGTGGCGAATTCACCAACTTTGGCGATTACTCGGTCAACCTGTTCGAGCAATACAACATGTGGGGCGATCCTCCCGGCAGGGCACTGTTCGACATGGCTGCCGTTGCTGTCTTGAAAAACCCCGGCTGGGCAGAAACCCGCGAAATTCCGGCGCCCGTTTATCTCGATAAAAAGTGGGTGGAACGCCCCAACAACCCGCGAAAAATTACCCTTTGGGAATGGTTCGATATTTATGGGATAATGAACGATTTTTTTATTACTATGGATGATTATAAGCTGGTAAAAACAAAATGAGTTGAAATTTTGGGTGTAAAATATTCTTGTTTTATTGAAATACCTTACTTGAAAGAAAGATAATCTAAGAATGAATTTATTTGCGGTTAATTTTTATAAGCTGAAAGCATTCCTTTCTGTTTTATTCCTGTTGTTTGCAATCTCTTCCGGCTCTCAAACTTTTGAAAATCAGGGGAAAACTGAAAAAATCATTTTTGATACCGACATGGGCTCCGATTGCGACGATGTGGGCGCACTTGCATTGCTTCATCATTATGCTGATTTGGGAAAAGCAGAAATTCTGGGTTGCATCTACAGCTCGGGAAAAGTTCCTTTTGGCGCCGGAATAGTTGAAGCCATTAATATTTGGTACGGGCGGCCCGAAATTCCTGTCGGGGCATATTATGGGAGAGAAGTGGGCGATCCGGTCGATAAAATGCTGGCAGAAAAACTGGTAAAAGACACGGCCGCATTTCAAAATAAAATCATATACAATTCCGATGCAGTGGAACAAACCCGCCTGAACCGACAACTGCTAATCGCACAGGAAGATAGCAGTGTAACCTACATAACAGTTGGCCATACCAAAGGACTTTATGAACTGTTGGTTTCCGGACCCGATGATATTTCTCCGCTAACCGGCGCCGAACTGGTTGATAAGAAAATTAAACGCTGGGTGGCCCTTGGGGCTTTAAATGCCAATAACGGGGAGGGGCATTTTACAAAGGACTGGAATTTTTTCTTCAATGAAACAGCTCCCTATACAAAATACCTGGTGGAAAATTTCCCGCGTCCTGTTTTTTATGTGGATGGTGGTTCGGAAGTTTTTACGGGTAAATCGCTGAAAAATACATCTCCAGGAAATATTGTGCGCACTGCATACCGCGACTGGCTATGGAATGTGGAGGAAAAGACACTGGACGACCAGCGGCCAAGCTGGGATTTGGTGACTGTGTATTTTGCCGTAGAAGGACTTGGAAAATTTTTGGAAAGTGCCGGCAATGGCTGGCTCGAATTTGATGTTGAAAAAGGTTGCCGATGGAATTCCGGTAAAAATAATCTCACACAAACTTTTATTGAGCAAAAGGAAGGAACTGATGATTGTTTTGGAGATTACCTGAATAAACTGATTGCTGAACCACCTGCAGGAAAAATTAGGTGAATAGAATGAATTAGCTGACAAAAAAGCAAAAATACAAAAAAAGAGGCCCCTGTAAAGGTGGGCCTCTTTTTGGAATGAATTCGTTTCCTTTTATAAATCTCTTTTTGCAAGGTAAAAGTCAACCATTTCGTAGTCGCTTTTTTCGCGTTCTTCCATCTCATCAACTGTTTTTGGCGGCGGAACAATTACTTTGTCTCCCGGTTGCCAGTCGAGTGGTAGTGCCACTTTGTGTTCGTCTGAAATCTGCAGCCCTTTCAAAACACGCAAAATTTCATGCATATTTCGGCCCACGTTCAGTGGATAATACATAATCAGCCTGATTTTTCCTGCCGGGTCGATAAAAAATACGGCCCGTACAGCGGCTGTTTCGCTTTCGTTGGGTTGAAGCATTCCGTAAAGTTTCGACACTTTCATGTCGATGTCGGCAATTATCGGGAAATTAAACAGAACGCCTGTGTTTTTTTTCACGTTGTTTACCCATGCCATGTGCGAGTGAATGCTGTCGATACTCAAACCTATCAGTTTGGTATTCATTTCCTTGAATTCGTCGGCACGATTGGCAAATCCGCTCATTTCAGTCGTACAAACCGGTGTAAAATCTGCCGGGTGCGAAAACAAAACAACCCAGCTGTCTTTGTTGAATTCCGAGAACTGAATAGGCCCCCAGGTTGTGTTGGCTTTAAAATCAGGCGCCATGTCTCCAATTCGTGGCAATTGTGTTACTTTTTCTTCTTCCATTTTTTGTTAAATTTTTATTGTTGGTAATTTGATTTTCCACAACCATAAACACCTCACCTGAGAATAAGTTCAAATAAATAACAGAAAAATAAATGAATTATTTATTTGTTGAGAATGAGTGAAATAGATATATTATAAGAAAGTAATTGCTACATTACTGCGACTTATCGGGTTGCTTTTTTTTCGGCCATAGGCTCAGTAAGTAGATTAAAATGAGCGAAAAAACAACCAGAAAGCTGCTCAGGGTTAATGATTCTTTTTTATCCATCAGGAAAAGTGCGAAGGTGTTAATGTCTGACCAGAAAGTTACAATAAACAGGACAAGCAGGTTGTTGAGCGAGTGTGCCAGTATCGCCAAAATTAAATTTTGGGTACGAATCATCAGCCAGCCCAGGAGTATTCCCAAAACAAAGGTGGCGGGCATTTGCCACGGATTTAGGTGGAATAGCGAGAACAATATGGCCGACATAATTACCGCCACAAAATTGTTGTAATTTCTTCGGAATCCCTGGAAAATCAATCCCCTGAATATCAGTTCTTCAACAACAGGGGCAACAATCGCTACTTTCATAAATGCTCCCCACCATCCAAAATCGCTTTCAAAAATATTGGTAAAAAGTTCCCAAAACCAGGGTGGGGCAGGAATGGCTTTTTCGACGGCAATGTTTACTTCCTCTAATAAATTGTGTGCTCCCCAGAAAAATGTGAATAGGGGAATTAAAATCAACGGATTAAAAATACGAAGCGGAAATACCTTGTTAAACGGGGCTTTCGATTTTCGGAATCCGTAAATCAGTATGAAAAGAGTGGAACCAACTCCGAGCAATACTTTTTTAACGGGATGATACAGGTAATCTGTTCCGTTGTAATAATCGATAAGCGCCAGCGGAAAATCAACTACCGTTTGTATAAACAGGTACAAAATAAGCAGGTGAATGGCCTGCAGGATAGTAGGATAATATTTCTGCCTTACATTCTGCATTTGAAATTATTCGGCTAAAGATAATTCTTTTTAAGTTTTAACACGAAATAATTTTTACCGCTTCCAGGCCTTCTTATTGTTTAACCAAATCGTTCATTATTTCATTGAATTTTTCTTTTCCCTGGTTTAACCAGAAAGCTGCCCGGGGTTGTGTAATG
>JBMCIT010000099.1:0-5527 GCA_048616715.1 Tangfeifania sp.
TTAGCTTCCTCCAAAGTTATTCTTTTTCCTTTAAAATACGGCACAACAAATGCATCTTCTACACCTTCCTGTTTCACCTGGTTCTGCATTTTTATGGCATCTTCCAGATTTTTAAGGTTTCCGGTAGTATAAACCACCACGCCATCCTCGTCGGTATAGTTTTCAATCTTACGGATGAATGATAATTTTTTATACAACCGTTCTACATAAGCAGGCAGCCCGCGGCTATATGCGCCAATCTGGATTTTATAGATAAGCTCATTTTCCTGGTCCTTCTCCTGTGTTCGCGGGTTTTCAATACCGGGTATGTTAAATAGATCGTATGCAGCTATCATTAACGAGGTATCATTTTCCACTGTTTTTGTTTCTTCCTTTGCTGTTTCCGGGTACAGTACCCTTTGCATTTTATCGAGTTCAACCAAAAAATTGTGGACAGCCACCCGACCTGCCTGTTGCCAATAGCGGTTCTCTGATTCACGGCTTTCGGAAAAAAGTTGGGTAGCCTCTTCCCTTAGTTCATACGATTCATTTTCAAGTGTCAGTATCTGTTCGCCTGTTTCAGCTTTCTTTTCGGCATCATCAGTGTTTCGGTATTCATCTCTCAACTCATCGGCCTTTTCCAGATTTTGTTTCACTTTTTCCTGCACAGTTTTTCCTTTCAAAAAAAGTTCTTTCCCTTTTTGGGTTTGAAAATGGGCTGTATTCAGGTAAGTGATGTCGTTATTGATTTGAAAATCAATTGGGTCGCCTTCCGGAAGTGTGTAGGTTGTTTTAACACCGGGTAAGTCGGGCAACACTTTTCGCGGGGTTGAAATTATATCCGAAAAATCGTTTCCGGGTTCATTTTTGGGCGTGAGTTGCAGGGTACCTTCTGCCGGTACAGTATCGGTTTCCGGTTGCTCTTCGGCGGCGGCCCGGGCAACTGATGCATGTTCATCCTGAATTTTCCCGGAAACCTGAGTTTGTTGCGATGATTGAATTGTATCAGCATTTGTGAATGGATTTATACGGTCGAAACACTGCTGGATTTTTTGCCTCAGTTGCACATCCTGCTGTTCTTCTTCCGGCACATCATGCCTGAACCTGTTGTAAAATTTCAGCGCCTGGTCAAAATTATTTTGTGCATGGTGTTGAACCGCGATGTAATAATTGACCTGGTGAGGCGTGACATCTTTTCCGGCTGCGAGCAGGTAATTCAGGGTTTGTTCCGAAAAATGTCCGTTTTCGGTACGGCTGGCGCCGTAATAATAATTTAACATGGTATTGTCCGGATTTTTTTCAAGGAGTTGTTTGAAAGCTGTTTCGGCCGCCTCAAACTCCCTTTGATCAAAAAGCTGCATGGCTTTTACCATTGTGATTTCCTGCTTGCCTGCAAACACTGAATTTCCTGCAAACAACAGAAACAAAAGAAATGTTAGTTGAAATAATTTATTATTGTTCAGCATTATTTATCCTCTAATACGTTTTACGCTGTGTAAAATTACAAAAATTGTGCAAAGCTTTGTAAAAATAGACAAATGAAGGTATCGGAATCAATTTTAAAGATATCGGTTATTTAAACGTAAATAACTTATATTTGTACAACTTGATTGGTAAATTATGACAAAACTGAAAGTTGGGGACAAAGCTCCGGATTTTGAGGGAATAAACCAGGACGGCGAAAAAGTGGCATTGAACGATTTTGCCGGCAAAAAACTGATTCTTTATTTTTACCCAAAAGACAATACGCCGGGATGCACTGCTGAATCGTGTAATTTGAATGACAATTACAGCAGTTGGCTCGAAAAGGGTTATGAAGTTCTGGGAGTTAGTCCCGACAGTGTAAAATCGCATCAGAATTTCAGAAATAAATACAATCTGAAATTTGATTTGATTGCCGATACCGAAAAAGAAATTCTGCAAAAATATGGTGCATGGGGCGAAAAAAATATGTATGGAAAAAAATACATGGGTGTGTTGCGCACTACTTTTATCATCGATGAAAATGGGGTTATCGAAGAAATTTTTGAAAAGGTGAAAACCAAAGATCATACGAATCAAATTAGTAAGAGCTTAAATATTTAACCGGGTCTAAACATGACGAAAGAAGAAAAAGCAAACATGAACAAGGAAAAGCTGAAAGCGCTTCAGCTAACGATGGACAAAATTGAAAAGAGTTACGGAAAAGGCTCCATTATGCGCATGGGCGACCGTGCAGTTGAGAATGTTCCGGCCATACAGTCGGGCTCACTGGCGCTCGACGTGGCGCTTGGTGTAGGTGGCTATCCGAAAGGAAGAGTGGTTGAGATTTATGGACCTGAATCTTCAGGGAAAACCACACTGGCCATTCATGCCATTGCCGAAGCACAAAAAGCCGGCGGAATTGCAGCCATTGTGGATGCAGAGCACGCCTTTGATCCCTACTACGCCAAAAAGCTGGGCGTAGATACCGAAGAGTTGCTGATTTCGCAACCGGATAGCGGCGAGCAGGCACTCGAAATTGTGGACAATCTGGTTCGTTCGGGCGCCATCGATATTATTGTTATCGACTCGGTGGCAGCGCTTACCCCAAAAGCTGAACTGGAAGGCGAAATGGGCGATTCCAAAATGGGATTGCAGGCCCGTTTGATGTCGCAGGCATTGCGGAAACTCACAGCCAACATCAGCAAAACAAAAACCTGCTGTGTTTTCATCAACCAGTTGCGCGAAAAAATTGGCGTAATGTTCGGAAACCCGGAAACCACTACCGGCGGTAATGCCCTGAAATTTTACTCTTCGGTCCGGTTGGATATCCGCCGCATAGGGCAGATAAAAGACGGCGATGAGGTGATGGGGATAAATGTGCGGGTGAAAGTGGTGAAAAACAAAGTAGCCCCGCCATTCCGCAAAGCTGAATTCGATATTTTGTATGGCGAGGGAATCTCAAAATCGGGTGAAATTATCGATTTGGGGGTTCAGTATAACATCATTAAGAAAAGTGGTTCATGGTTCAGCTACGGCGATACAAAATTGGGACAGGGACGCGAAACAGTTCGCAACCTGATTATCGACAATCCTGAACTGGCACAGGAACTCGAAACAAAAATTCTGGAAGCTATTACGGGAAAAACTTCTACAACAACAGAATAAAAAATATTTAAACGGCAGATTTTACCGGGTGAACCGCATCTGTCGATTCACCCGGTTTTTTTTTAATCAAAAAACTAATTTGGATGAAGGTTTTAAAATTCGGCGGAACTTCGGTAGGTACCGCAGAAAACATTCAAAAAGTACGGGAAATTGTTCAGCATCAAAAAGACGATGTAATTGTTGTTGTTTCAGCGCTCGGTGGGGTAACCGACCTTATTTTGCGGGCAGCACAACTGGCATCGGCAGCAACGGACGATTTTCGTGCTGACCTGGCAGAAATTAAAAACCGCCATGCTGAAATAATTGCGGAACTTTTTAATGGTTCAGGCCCGATGGTTTACATCGCCGATGAGCTGCTCAACGAGCTGGAACAGATTCTTACAGGAATTACACTCGTAGGAGAACTCACCCCAAAAACCCTCGACCGGATTGCCGGAATTGGCGAGCGCATTTCTTCGCACATCGTGTCGCAGTTCATAACCGGTTCTGTCCGCAAAGATGCCTCTGAATTTATCCGGACCGACAGTAATTTTGGAAAAGCTGTTGTAAATTTTGAAGAAACCAACCGGTTAATCAGCGAAACGTTCCGCGATTTTACGGGGATAGCTGTTGTTCCAGGGTTTGTGGCAAAAAATGAAAGGAACGAATTTACCACACTCGGTCGCGGCGGTTCTGATTATACCGCAGCCATAATTGCAGCGGCGCTCGATGTGGAATCACTGGAAATATGGACCGATGTGGATGGTTTTATGACCGCCGACCCGCGGGTTATCAGCAAAGCCTACACCATTTCCGAGCTTACTTATTCCGAAGCTATGGAGTTGTCGCATTTTGGGGCCAAGGTAATTTACCCGCCAACAATTCTGCCGGTTTATCAGAAAGAAATTCCCATTCAAATAAAAAATACATTTAAGCCAGACCACGAAGGTACCCGGATTTTAAGTAATCCTCAAAGGCATAAAGACCGGCCCATTAAAGGAATTTCATCCATATCGCAAATTTCCCTGCTTACCTTGCAGGGAATCGGAATGGTTGGTGTAACTGGTATTTCCATGCGCCTGTTTACTGCACTTGCAAGAATGAATGTGAATGTTATCCTCATTTCTCAGGCTTCTTCTGAAAATTCCATCAGTGTGGCGGTCGATTCTTATGCCGTTAAACTGGCTGAAAGTGCCATTGAGGTGGAGTTTGAAAAGGAAATTGCAACAGGCCAGGTAAATAAAATTGCAGTTGAAAACGACCTGTCGGTTGTGGCAATCGTCGGTGAAAACATGAAACATACCACCGGAATTGCCGGGAAGCTGTTTTCAACCATCGGGAAAAACGGGATAAATATAATTGCCATTGCCCAGGGCGCCTCCGAGCTGAATATTTCGTGGGTGGTAAAAACCACTGAACTGCGCAAAACCCTGAATGTAATTCATGAGTCGTTTTTTCTTTCCGAAAATGTGGAACTGAATATTTTCCTGATGGGAATCGGAACCGTTGGAGGAAACCTGTTGCAGCAAATTCAGCAACAGCAGGAAAAATTGCTCGATGAGAAACATTTGAAAATTAAACTCACCGGTATTGCAAATACGAAAAAAATGATATTCGATCGCGAGGGATTCGAAATATCAAACATCCGTGAAGCACTGAATGAATCAAACTACAAATCGTCATTGGTTGGTTTTGTGGATGAAATGAAAATGATGAATATTTACAACTCCGTATTTGTCGATTGCACGGCCTCGGAGGATGTGGCTTTGCTGTATAAAGAAATTCTTCGTTCGAATGTATCGGTGGTTACGGCCAACAAAGTGGCAGCTTCTTCTTCTTATGAAAATTACATGGAACTGAAAAACATCGCCAAACAAAAAGGTGTCAAATTTTTGTTTGAAACAAATGTGGGAGCCGGATTGCCCATTATCAATACGTTGAACGACCTGGTTTACTCAGGCGACCGGATTTTGAAAATCGAAGCAGTGCTTTCCGGAACGCTCAATTTTATTTTCAATACCATTTCAGCAGAAGTGCCGTTGAGCGAAACCATCCGAATGGCCAAAGAACAGGGTTTTTCCGAACCCGATCCGCGGCTTGATTTGAACGGCGTGGATGTGGCACGAAAAATACTCATTCTCGCACGCGAGGCCGGATATCCGCTGGAAATGGAAGATATTACCATCGAGCGTTTTGTGCCCGATTCATTTTTTGAAGGTTCGCTCGACGATTTCTGGAAGGATATTCCACAAATGGATGAGGAGTTTGAAATCAGGCGAAAAGAGCTGGTAAAAGCCGGGAAGAAATGGCGTTTTGTTGCCAGCTACGAAAACGGGAAAGCAACTATTGGTTTAAAGGAAGTAGATTCAAAACATCCGTTTTACGACCTCGAGGGCAGCAACAACCTCGTGATGTACACCACGGAACGGTACAACGAATT
>JBMCIT010000100.1:0-5476 GCA_048616715.1 Tangfeifania sp.
CCGTTTTACCACATGGACCGCGCACATGCGTTTGCTGAAACTTTTTACTGCTCGGATTCCTACGCGATGGGAAATATTCAGATGACCATTGTCGATAATCCGAACCAGCAGATGGTTTGGTCGTTGGTGGCAGAAGGAACCGACGGCCCGCTGTGTTTTAGCGGCGGTCACCCAATGCGGAAAAGTACCTCGGGGCATAGTCCGTACACCCAAACGCTGCAGTCAAAAGGAACCCTTATTTTAATGACTGCACCTACGAAAATTATTCCCGGCGCCGACACGGTAATTGCACCGCTGCATTCCAAAATTGTACGCGCCAATTTGTGGCACCTTCCTGAAAGTGAGCAGGGAAAAAACTTTGAATTGAAAAACCGGCAAAAATACGGACACGAAAAGCTGTTTTCTTTAAAACCGTTGCAAAAACATACAGCAAAATCATACCAGGCATTTTTTGATGAGAACCAGGGGTCGGCTTCATCATGGTTCTATTATCCCAATTCACTTCAACCTGAAAAGAAAAAAGGAATCTGGTTTTTTGAAGCCAATGAAACTTATGTTGCGGTTATTCCGCTAACGGATGAATCATTCACAGTTGCTCCGCCAAAATCAACCAGGAATGAAATAAAAGGCAGCGCCGGTAAATTTTTCAGGGATTACAGCCTGCTTGTTTTTCCGGGAAAAATTTCGGGATTTATTATTGAAACGGCTGAAAAATCAAAGTTTGAATCCACCGGCGATTTTTTACAATCCATAAAATCAAAAACAGTTTTAAATACCTCCGAATTGCACGAAAACCTAAGTCTGGCCTACACATCAATTGTTGGTGATAAAATGGAAATGCAATACTCACCGGAAGGATTACGATGCGAAACAACCATCAATGGCAAAAAAGAGAACTGGAACAATTTTACCGACGGCGCAGTTTATCTTTCGCCATATATAAATGTGCAAGATGGAAAAATAACTATCAGTAACGGGTCAAATTCTTATTCAGTAAAATTTAATGGAAATGTACCTGAATGGAGTAAAATCAAATAAATTAAGAATTTATAAAAATTCATGGTCAGTTTTTCCTACTCTTTTGAAACAATATTACATTTCATGAATAAGTAAGTTTCCCATTTTTGTATATTTGATAAGAGAATAACAGAACGGTTTATTCCTTTATAGAATAAAAATTAGAACAATTATTAAAAGAAGTATCACAATGTTTATGATGACTTCGATGAGCGAAAATTTGAATTTAAACTTTTTCATTTGGTTAATGACTTCAGAACAAAGCTATTTATGAAGCGGGAATCTGAGCTGTAATGATGTGTCAAAAACAGGGAAAATCGTATAATACACGAAATTCTGTGAAAAATGTTCGGCAAAACGGAAACCGATGAACAAAAAACTTTCATATATCTGTCTATTCCTCACCCTGATAGCACATAATTCCATTAATGGACAACACTTTATATTTGAGCACATTACTACCAATGACGGATTGTCTCAAAGTACCGTTAACTCAATTATCCAGGATCATCGCGGGTTTATTTGGTTTGGCACAAACGACGGACTCGACAAATTTGACGGATACAAAATTGAACGTTTCAGCCATGAAAAAAATACCCCCGGCAGCCTGAATAAAAATACCATTCTCACACTCTATGAAGACACAGAAGGCATTATTTGGATTGGAACATACGGTGGCGGAATCAACCGGTTCGATTATTCGCTACAGGAATTCACGCAGTTTGAGCACGTTCCGGGAGACATAAATTCGCTCTCGAACAACCAGGTTTTTGAAATTTTTAAAGATTCGGAAGGCATTTTCTGGATTGGTACAGAGCATGGAGTTGACAAATTTTATAAAGAAAAAGGCCGGTTTGAAAGCATCGATAACCAACTGAATGTTCCCTTCGGAAAAACCGAAACCATAACCGAGGATCGGTTGGGCGACATCTGGATTGCAAGTGGCAATGGAATTTTCCGGTACAGCCGACTCCGGGAAAAATTTACGCGTTACCAGCTATTTGGCATATCGGAAGATAAATACACGGGAAATTTCGTATGGGATGTCTATGTCGACCGAAGGGGGGATTTATGGGTTGGATCACTTAAAGGACTGTCAAAGTTTGATTACACAAAAAATGAGTTTACAGATTTTGTGCCGGATAATTTTCAGAACCCACCCAACAATAAGTTTCACATCAGAAATATTTACGAAGATTCACAGAACAATTTATGGATAGGAACCGATGGACATGGTTTAATGATTTTTGACCGCAAAGAACAAAAGTTCCTGCATACCTCAGTAAATACCGAGTCAACAAATGAATTCAGGGGAAATGTTGTTACCGCCATCTGCGAAGATAAAACCGGCAACATGTGGTTTGGAACATTTAAAAACGGGGTAAATAAAATTGACCGGTTAACCAAAAAATTTCAGAGCTACCGGCACATCCCAAACAACCCCAATTCGCTTAAAACAAGCGACATAAAAGCTGTTTACCAAGACAAAGCCGGAATGATCTGGGCAGGAACTGAAAAAGGCGGACTTAGCAGAATTAATCCGCAATCAGGTAAAATAAAAACCTATCTGCATGAACCGGGAAACAATAAAAGCCTGCCCAACAATGTGGTTTTATCAGTAAAGGAAGCGACCAACGAAACCCTGTGGATTGGAACTTATAGCGGAGGATTGAGTTTATTCAATAAAAACACAGGAGATTTTTCAACCATTCCTGAAATTACGGATAAGGCCAATAATAAAACCAGCAATGTTGTATGGACGACTCACCCCGACATATCGGGAAAACTTTGGGTAGGCACCTGGGGCGCAGGCCTCCAGCTTTTTGATCCTGAAACCAAAACTTTTGAGAATTTCAATATTGTTGAAGAGGGTGTACAAAGTACTAACTCTGTTTTGTCGATTTGTCGCGATTATCAGGGATTTTTCTGGGTGGGAACTTATGGCGACGGACTTAAAAAAATTAATCCGCTTACACGCGAAGTTTATCATTTCAGACATGAAGACAATGTTACTTCCAGCCTAATCGACAATGTTGTACATGTGGTTTTTGAAGACCACAAAAGAAATTTATGGGTGGGTACCAAAGACGGCCTTGATTTATTTGATCGTAAAAATGAAACGTTCAGCCATTACAGCACACTGGACGGATTGCCCAACAATGTGATTAACGGAATTTTACAAGACGACAACCACAACCTTTGGATCAGCACCAACAAAGGAATTTCCAGGTTTAATCCGGATACTGAAGAATTTCGTAATTACAATATTCATGATGGTCTTCAGGGAAATGAATTTAACAAAGGAGTTTGTTATGAAGCACCAAACGGCGATTTTTTATATGGTGGCGTAAACGGATTAAATGTGTTCAATCCCAATGAAATTAAGGACAATCCTTATGTGCCCAATGTTTTGCTTACCGGTATGAAAATTAAAAATGAACCGGTTGAGTTTGGAAATGAGGAAAAAATCCTTGACAAGCATATTTCGGCCACTTCAGAAATTACTTTGCCCCATAATTTCTCAGTGCTGACGTTTGAATTTGTTGCCCTTAACCTGACCAAACCAGAAAAAAACCAGTACGCATTTTACCTGAAAAACTATGATGAAGGCTGGCGGTATGTAAATAATCAGCGGACGGCAACGTACACCAATTTGAATCCCGGAGAATATGAGTTTGTGGTAAAAGCATCGAATAATGATGGGTTATGGAATGAAACTGGCACTTCAGTTAAGCTGGTAGTTACCCCGCCCTACTGGAAAACATGGTGGTTCAGGTCCATTATCGTTGTACTCATCTGGAGTGGATTTACACTTCTTTTTATGCTGCGTACCCGGATGATTAAGCGGCAGAAAGCAGAACTTGAAGTGTTGGTTGAAAAACGCACCCATGAACTTCAATTGCAAAAATCGGCTGTGGAATCGAAAAACATTGAACTGGAAAAACAGAAGCAGGAGATTGTAAGACAACGAGACCAGGTGGAAGAAATGACACAAAAAGTACACGAAGCCGACCAAATGAAACTGAAGTTTTTCACCAACATCTCGCATGAATTCCGCACTCCGCTAACACTTATTTTAGGACCGCTGGAAAAATTATTAAATAGCGGAAATATTCAAAAAGATATACATCACCAGCTTGCGCTTATTCACCGCAATACCCTCAGATTGCTTAGGTTGGTAAATGAAATAATGGATTTCAGAAAAATTGAAACCGGACGCATGAAACTGCATGTTACAAAAAATGACATGGCAGGTTTTGTGCATGATATTTATTTCAGCTTTAACGATTTGGCCAAAAGAAATCAAATTGATTATGTTTTTAAATGCGGGCATGAAAACATAAATGGCTGGTTCGATCGCGACAAAGTGGAAAAAATAATTTTCAACCTTATTTCCAATGCATTCAAATTTACACCACCCGGCGGAGAAATTATTGTTGAAATAGATAAAGACGAAACCGGCAATGATTCCGGTGGGCAGGATTCTGCCACCAATGCTGTAATAAAAGTAATTGATAACGGACGGGGAATTTCAAAAGAACACCTTGCACGTATTTTTGATCGTTTTTATCAGGTCGAAAGCAACACTTCACCGGTGTGGCAGGGAAGCGGAATTGGGTTGTCATTCATAAAAAACCTGGTGGAAATTCATTACGGCAATATAAATGTTGAAAGTGAAAAATGGAAAGGAACTACTTTCACCGTAACACTTCCGGTTTCAAAAGAGGTTTTCAACAAAAATGAAATAATCGACAGTTTATATGCCGACGAAAACTTTATAGCACCTTTGCGTACTATCAGTGATATTGATGAAAATCAATTACAGCAAAACATTGCCCATCAACAAAAATCGCATAAACCTTCCGTTCTGTTGATTGAAGATAACGCAGATGTACGCTTGTACATCCGCGAAGAAATAAACCATGATTACCAGGTGCTGGAGGCAGAAAACGGAAAAGAAGGACTTGAACTGGCAAACTCAAACCATATCGACCTAATTGTCAGTGATATAATGATGCCCGAAATGGATGGACTGGAATTGTGTAAACAAATAAAAACCAATCTCGACACCAGCCACATTCCGGTCATCTTGCTGACAGCCAGAACATCGGACGATTATAAACTAAAAGGCCTTGAAATTGGTGCAGACGATTATGTATTTAAACCATTTAATGCCACGGTACTTTCGGCCAGGATTAAAAATTTGATTGAATCCCGTAAAAAACTGAAACAGCAATTTAGCCGCGACCTGTCGTTAACTCCAAAAGACCTGACAGTTACTTCGCCCGACGAAAAATTTCTGACCAAAACCCTCGAAATTGTGGAAAAAAACATGTCCGATTCCGAATTTAATGTAGACCGGATGGTGGAAGAAATTGGAATGAGCCGCTCGGTTTTTTACCGCAAACTCAAAAACCTGACAGGCCAAAGCGCCAACGATTTTATAAAAATCATGCGG
>JBMCIT010000101.1:0-5457 GCA_048616715.1 Tangfeifania sp.
CTGAAGTTAGTTCCCAGTTGTTTTCTTTTGCTTTAACACGGAAATCGCACTCTGCCTGCATCACAATCTGGTAACCTTTGCGGTTAAGGGCCCGCAAAGTCCAGGTGAGTGGCAATCCTTCGCCTTCCACTTTTACTTTTGCCTTGAATTCTTTTTTGAAGTAAAATTCACCCTCATTGGCATCGAAACCTACATGTTCATTTTTGAACAGTTGATTCAGCCAGCCATGCAAAACAGCATCCTCGGGAGCTCCCTGGTTGGTGCCTTTTTCAGTGGCAATCCAGAGTTTATCCACCTCGCGCAGCGCAATGTTGAGGTCGTGGGTGGAAAGCACGATTGTTTTCTTTCTTTCGCTTGCCAAAACCTGCAGCAAATGAAAAATTTCATATTTATTGCTCACATCCAGGTAGGCCGTGGGTTCATCGAGCACAATTACCGGCGTATCCTGTGCAAGTGCGCGCGCAATCATTGCCCGCTGCCGCTCGCCGTCGCTGATTTGCATAACCGGGCGGTTTTCAAACCCATGCAAACCCACTTTTTCAATGGCTTCGTTTACCTGTTTTTTGTCTTCGTCTGATAACATACCAATCCAGTTGGTGTAGGGAAATCTTCCGTAAGCCACCAGGTCGAAAACCGATAAGTTGGGTATCCGCACATTTTCTGTGGATACAAAACTCATTATAGTTGCCAGTTCTTTTGCACCCACCTGTTTCAAATCGCGTCCGCTGATTTGGATATTTCCGGCAAACCAGGGCTGAAAGCCTGCAAGGGTTCGCAGCAAAGTGCTTTTCCCGATGCCGTTGCTTCCGATGAGCGCTACCATTTCGCCCGGTGCCGCCGACAGGTTAATGTCTTTCAAAATCTCAAGCGGTTCCTCTCCCGGCTGTTCATAACCTACCGACAACTGCTGCAATTCGATATTGTAACTGTGGCTGCTCATGATACCGAAACAAATTTTCTGTTTTTCACAATCATCCACACAATTACCGGAATTCCGATAAGTGCGGTTACCGAGTTGATGGGCAGTGTGGTTTGCATGCCCGGAAGCTGCGAAACAATGTCGCTGAAAAGCATTACAATGCTGCCGGTTAAAATAACCGCCGGAACAAGAACCAGGTGGTTGGCGGTTTTAAACAGAACACGGCAAATGTGCGGAACAGCAATCCCGATAAAACCGATGGGGCCGCAAAATGCGGTGATGGTCCCGGCAAGGAGACTGGTGCTGAGAAAAATAATAACCCGGCTTGTTTTTACGGAAACTCCAAGTGAGCGGGCATAATTTTCCCCTAAAAGAAATGCATTCAAATCTTTAATTTTCCAGAAAGCCAATAATACACCCAGCAAAATTGCAGGTGTTAAAATGGTCAGTTGCGATTTGGTCACACTTCCCAAACTCCCCATGGTCCAGATAATGAATGCTTTCAGCATCGATTCGTTGCTGAAATACTGCAGGATGCTTACAATGGCAGTTACAGCGCTGGTAAACAGAATTCCAAGAATCAGGATGGTCATGATATCGTTTACGCGGACCGAAACATACAATACAAGCAGCATTACCAGGAAAGAGCCTGCCCAGGCAACCAGTGCCAGCGGCAGTGCGCCGGTGGTGGTAAAAATTCCCGCTGCCAGCACCGAGGAAAATCCCAGCACAAACAGGGCAACGCCCAGGCTGGCGCCGGCGCTGATACCTAAAACATAAGGCCCGGCCAGCGGATTCCGGAAAACGGTTTGCATTTGCAGGCCGCTTAGCGAAAGGGCAGCGCCGGTTAAAACTGCCGTTAAAGCTTTCGGAAGCCGGAATTCCATTACAATGGTCCGGAAAGTTTCGTTGGTAGCTGATTGTGGAAAAAATGAAAGCAACACCTGTTTAACCGGAATAATAATTGAACCCAGCAACAAATCAGCAATAAACAATACCAAAAACAACAATCCGAGCAATGAAAAAATCAGTGCCACCGGCAGCTTTTTATGTGGGCGTTTATTACTCATTTTATTTCTTCATAATAAATCATTTCTGCATCAATCAGACCGGGATAGAAAATATTGATCAGATCGCGTAAAATCCAGTCGGGGTGAACCGTGCCGCTTTCCCAAAAGTCGTTTCCGCCATGCGAACTCAGTCTTTTTGTGTTGTTGTAAATTTCTCCTTCATTAAAAACTTTTAATCTGGCAAACCGTTCGTTGGTTTTTCTTATTTCCTCTCTTGAAGTGAGGTTTCCCATGTTGATCCACACATCGGCCAGGCTACCCCATGCCATTGCATTTTCAAACGAAATGGCATAGCTTTCGTTTGTCCCGGTTTCTTTACCGAGGTAATCGCCACCGGCATCCGAAATCAGGTTGGCCATGTACGAATTTCCACCCGGTACCCACCACGTTTCTTTATACGGCGAACCTACCAAAACTTTGGGTTTGTCGGTTTTTCCGGCAACTTTCTGTTTAAGCGCCAGGTAATTATTTTCCACTTCTGAAAAATAATTTTCGGCTTCAGCTTCCTTCTCAAACAAAGCGCCGATAAGTTTTATCCATTCGGTTTTTCCCAGCGGATTTTCCTCTAAGTATTCGGCTATTAAAATTACGGGGATTCCCAGTTCTTCGAGCTTTTGGGTGTAGCTGGTTACTTCACTCCCCACTCCATAAACCATTACGAGGTCGGGTTGCTGGTTTACAATCTCCTCGTAATTCAGGTTCTGGCTGTATCCCACATCAGGTACCCCGCCATTTTTTATTCGTTCTCTAACCGTTTGGTTAGAAACATACTGACTGCCGGAAACTCCTGCGATGGCGCCGGTTTCATTCAGGGCCTCGAGAAATGCAATGTGCGTGGTCGACAAACAAATCACCCGTTCAACCGGGGTGCGAATCACCTTTTTGTTTGTTAGTGAGTCGGGCAGGGAAGCTCCTTTTTTTACGAGATAATAATTTACTGAAATATTTTCAGCTTTTTCCCATGGGTCGAAAACGGAAAGTTTGGTGAAATTTTCAGTTTTTTCTACCTGAAATCCATGCGCATATTTATTGGAGCCGGATATATTCTGGCCTGTTTTTTTTTCGCCGGAACAGTTTGTAAATAGTATGATTGTAAGCAAATAAATCGTCAGTCGCTGCATATTTCACTTTTTACCAGGGTGCCCATGTTACTTTTTTCGAAATGAATCCTTTCTCACTTTCGAAACGCACAAAGTAAATACCCGGAAGGTTTCCCGACAAATCTATTTGAATTTTTTTGTCGAACAGGTTCAATAGTTTTGCATCCACCTGCTGCCCGATTAAATTGTAAACGCTGATTTTACCCGGATCAATTTTCTGACCGGTTTCGAACGTGAAAACGGAACGGGCAGGATTTGGATAAATCAGCGCATCCATTGGGTGTTGCACCATCGGCGTATCATTAACATGTGCATCCACATTGCAAGCCAGCAATTCAAAAACATTTGTCATTGAAAGGTTTTCGGTGTTGGCCGTTTTAAAATCTTCCCAGAAACCATCCTGTTTGAAGTAGAAGAAATTTTCTTTTTCGGCAGGCCTTACCGACTGGTAGACTGCAAATGAATCGGTTGGCAGCAAATTGCTGAGTTCAAAACCGATAAAAAATGTATCGGCAGGTTCTATCAGTTCTGTAAATCCAATGAAATTCATGGCATCGGCAACAAGTGCTTTCAGGTTTACAACCTGCGAGTAAATGAGTGTTTCCGGTTTTTTGTTTCCGTTGTACACTTTAAGTGTGATTTCCCTTTCGGTAAATGGTTCCTGGTTCGAAATGTGAAGTTTCCCGATTCCCATCGATATTCCTGATAGCTGTTCGTTTCCGTATATGGAAAAACGCTCCACAAATTCATCGATTCCTACATTGTTGGTGCCGCCCCAGTAGCCTGAAAAACTTTCATCGGAAAGCAATGGCACTGCCTGGTGCTGGTCTTCATCGTCGAGATGTGTAAAGGAAAGGCACAAATTTTCATTCTCATAAAAACGTTTGCCCTGCAAAGTTGAAATTTCGCTATCGGTTGGGTCAAGCCAGTATTTAAGCTGCCTGCCCGAATCAGGTTTGAACTCCCACGCCAGTTCGAACCGCGAGAAATAATCGCGTACCGGGTTGCTGCAGGTGGCGGTGCCACCGGTTAATGTGCCAATTAGTTTTTGATCCGAATCAAATAGCGGTCCGCCGGAAGATCCATTTTCAGTTACCCCTGCATCCCAGCGTTCAATTTTCAGAAATCCTTCCGGTGTATATCCCTCAAGGAAGTCAGAAATGACCGGCTTATCTTTGTCGAGTGCAATTTTTTTGATGTCGCCCTGCGGATGATGTATGCTCACTGTTGAATCGGGAATCTCAGTTTTTCTGTTCCAACCGGCAAAATAAGGTTTGTAATCAGGCGGTGGTACCAGACTGAGTTCCACCAGTGCAAAATCGAGCGAATCGGAAATGGACAAAAGTCTTGATCCGGAAATTGAATTTCCCGGGTCTCCGTCCAGCGGCGCACAATACGGACTTTCGTAATTAAAAGTAAAAACCGAAGTTTCTGCAAAGGCTGCTTCTTCTATGCAGTGGGCGGCAGTTATAACATACGGATTTTGATTTTCGGCAGTGTTGTTAACCAGTGTTCCGGTACATATTTCGCTAATTGTCTGTGTCCCTGTTTTTTTAGTAGTTATAATCCGGCAAACAGCATCCTTCGAATCGTTCCAGGGATCTCCCAAATCGCAATTGATGTCAATGTTACAGGAGCCTGCTTCAATTCCCATGGGACGGCGATCGCTGTATTTTAAAATATTTTTGTAATCGTGATTTACGTTGGAAATGACAAAAGGAACCTTGCTGTTTTTTGCTGAAGGTACCTCATACTGGATGGTTATTTCTTCGCCGGCAACCGGAGAAACAGCAAATTTTCCTGTTTTTTTATTATTGAACGATGTAAACGCACCTAAATAATGATTGGTTTTTTCATTGAAAACAAACAGGTGCGCACCTTGTGGCAATTCGAAATCGCTAAAAATTATACTCAGGGAATAAGCTCCTTCAGAACGGATTTTCAACCTCCAGATTTTATAACCGTTTGGTCCGTCTGTCCACCGGCCATCGTTTTCAGGAGATATATTTACATCGAACCCATGGGCAAAACGAAAAGCTTTCAAACGGGGTTCATCTGAGGTTTCCGTTGATTCTTTACGAATAAGATCATTATTTATTCGCGGCATTTCAATTACCGGTGTTCCACCGTATTTTAATGGTGGGACCTCCAGTGGCCGGCCTCCCTGCGAAACCTGCCCGGAAACAAGCTGAGAACCAAAGATGAGGAAAGTGATTGCCAAAAAAATCAAACGCATAATCATTAATTTTCCGCCAAAGTTAATATTTAAACCAAGAGTTGTGTTTTCATGTTTCTCAATAAAAATAGGATTAATTAATGTTTTTACTCAAATCTTTATCGCACATTTTATCATAAAATTGCAAAAAAT
>JBMCIT010000102.1:0-5422 GCA_048616715.1 Tangfeifania sp.
TGCACCCTTCCCTTTTTCGGGGCGGCTCATCATTAATGCAAGTAAATCGTTATTTTCATTTTCTTCTTCCCATTTTTCAGCCATACTCCACTCTTTGCTTGTAACCAGTTTGTTTAGCAATGCTTCCGTATTACCCCCTTTCAGCACCTTCTCAATAATGGCCACTGCCTGCGGCCGGTAGCGGTTTGAAACAAACAGTGCATCCCCGTGTTGCTTTGGGGTAATCTGGTTTCGCATCAGGTCGAGTTCGGCAAGGGAAAAAGCCACGGGGTCTGCAGCCATCAGTCTGGCCGAATTGTCCAGCTTACCGGTTTCATAGGGGATCCCCATGGTGTAAAGGCCTGCCGTTACTTTTTCTTCTTCAATTTCTTCAAGGTGTTCATGAATTTTGTGGATATCCTTTTCATTGTAATTCCGGTTAGTATCCAGGCCTAAAGTACGGTGAATATTCAGTTGTTCTGCCAGTTCTTTTATAGAAATTCCATATTGCTCGCGCACAGGGCCATCGGTCAGGCTATAGTAGCGGTCAAGTTTTCCCAGCAGGCTTTCCATATCGTTGTTCAACCCGCTTTTCATGAAAGGAGGCGTCAGGTAGGTTAATAAAGTGGCGTAGGTACGCCGTTTGGCAATTATTCCCTCACCAATGTTATTGATGGTATAGTTGTAGAAATGAGGTATGGGGCCTATAAGCCGGTCGGCCCAGTCGTAATCTGATAAAACCACCTGTTTGCCGGGGGTAAACTCGAGGCTGCCATGGGTGCCAAAATGAAAAACGGCATCGGCTTCAAATCCGAAGCGGGTCCATAAATACGAAGCAATATAGGTATGCGGCGGAGCTATATTTGCACCGTGAACCAGTTGCTGGGTATCGTCTCCAATGCCTGGCAGGGGTTGTGGCAAAAGGCTGACATTTCCAAACTGGACGCGGGTGACGGCGATATATTCTTTTCCCTCCTTCTCAATATTCATATAGCTGCCCGGAGCTTCACCGTATTTTTCGGTTACTGCCTGATACAAATCTTCAGGCATAGCCTGCCTGCACCAATTTTCATAGGTTTTTTTTTCGACCAGGACAGGGTCGCCGTTATTCAAATACTCATCAAAACTACCCTGTGCATAAGGCCCAAGCACTGGCCCCTTTTGCATCAATATTTTTTCAAATTCTTCTTTTGTATCAGGAAGGCCGTCAACATTATATCCGTTCTTTTTCAATTCCTGCAATACCCTGTAAAGGGAGGGAATAACTTCCAGGCCGGACGCTACCAGTGAATTCTTACCCGGGCCTTTAAAATAGTAAATGGCTACTTTTTTATTGTTATTTTTAACAGATTGCAAGTGTGCCCATTTTGCGGTGAGTTCACTAAAACTTTCGATGCGATTATCGATACCGTCAAAAATAAGGTTGCCCGATTCGTTTTTATATTGCGCCACCACGGCGTAGGGTGCAACAGCTCCATCCAGTTCAGGCATTACCACACTCATGGAGAGCATGCCTCCCAACATTCCCTGCGGGTCTTTTAGCCATTTTTCGTATTCGTCATGAACGGTAAGCGGAGTTAACACCGGGATATTTTTCTCTTTTAACCAATCGATGGCTTTGTCCTGGTGCCCCATTGCAATGCGTCCGTGTGGCCTTAGCACTACCAGGTCGGGGTTGCACGATTGTAAAAGTTCCAGTTTCTTTATCCCGAATGAGCGGATTGGAAATACATTCAGCCCCTTTGCTTCCAGCCCCCTGATCAGCTTTACGGTATGCTCGGAATTTGAATTTTGAATATTGATATTCCCGGCCAGCAAAGCTACCCGCGCCCCGCCTTCCTTATACAATCCTTTTTCGCGGTAGAATTTTTCATATTCCTTTGCCGTTTCGAAAATCTGATCATCTCCGGTGTAAAAGAAGTAGTCATCCGGAAAAATCACAGCGCTGTTATGAGGCTGCAAAAACATTTTTTTCCCATCGATATGTTTCCGGGTATAGTTAAAAAGGCTCCTGAAGTTTTGGGAGCCTTTATTTTCCATTAAATCGGTAAAATAGTCCAGTTCGGCACCTGCCAGGTTGGTTAAATCGTATTCGGGATTGGTTACATCGGCCACGTAAATTTTTACCCCTTTCTCCGAAGCCTTCCTGATTTGTTCGAGTTGTTCGGGTGTGATACGAACGCCATGTCCCCGGATTAAGGCAAGGGGATAACGCTCTATTTTTTTTAAATCAGCCAGTTCAAGTGGTTTTATTTTAATCCAATGGCTGCTATTGGCACGCCTCATTTTTTCCACGGTGAAACCGGGAAAGGAGATGACCGCAATATTGGTTGGCGAAATAAATTTTGCATAAGCCAGCCAACCTGCTCCCAATAAAGCAAATACCAAAAACAGCGTTAATGCAAATCTTTTCGAATTTTTTCCCATTTCAACCTGACAGACTTTATTTACAATTCCATTTAATACAACTGGGCCACATCAAATTCCACATGACCGGTAACTCCATCTGCATTGGCATATTGCGTAAAGTTTACCTTGTAGGTATCCTCTCCGTCGGCTGTTTTAAAGATATAAACCGGAGATGGAAGATAAACGGGTGGCATTACCAGGCTGCCATCGGCATTTGTTTTAAACTGAATAACCTGTGCTGTAGACAGAATGATTTCATAGGTACTGCCATGACTGCTTTTGGTTATGGTATTATCTGTTTCGAAAACAGCGCCGGCAGGCACTTCTTCAAGGGTTGCGAATTCTACATTCTCATCGCAGGTATAAACGCCACCTTTTGATCCAATTGTTGTGGCATCGCCACTGTTGGTGCGCACAGAATAGCGTTGAATGGCAATATCCCAGTCGGTACGTGCAAACCAGGATGCATTGGAGGAAGCATCTTCTTCACCGGTTCCAATAACTTTTTCTTCTGAAAAAGAGTAGTAGTGCCAGGTTGTTTTTGAGGTGGCATCTATGTTTACGGTTTTTGTCTCTCCTGTTTTTGGTTCCGGAACATCATCTTTTGAACATGAAGCCAATGTAATCATTGCAAAAGCTAACAGGTAAATCGCATTTTTCATTTTTATTTATTTTAATTTGTTATTGAATTTTATTTGTTATCTGAATTTATACCGCAATCCTACCAGGTATTGCCTGCCGGGGTTGGTAAAATAAATATCACTGAAATTGAATAGGTTATCGCACTTTAACGTGAGTTCAACCATGTGTTCATTTATTCTGAACGGTTTAATAAATGTGGCTTTCCATATATTGTAAGATTTAGAAGCATCTTTTAGGATAACCTCATTCCCATTTTCATCGGTTTCGGTAAATTCATTTAAAATGGGAGATGTAATACGTCCTGAAAACTGAAATGAAAACGGGCTTTCAAACACCTCGTGGTTCCAGGTAATTGCGCACGTTGCACTGTGTTTCACATTCCCCGTCAATTGCAAACCGGTATTATTGTCGCGTGCATTGCTGAAGCTGTAAGTACTTTTAACAACCAACTGCTGAAGCCATACATACGATATATTAACATCGAAGCCTTGCAGGGTTGAACTGCTTACATTTCTGTAATACCGGTCGGGTTGCCCAATTTCACTTATTATCCGGTAAGTAGTTATTTTATTTTTGATCCGGTTGTAATAACCTGTTAGCGACATGTTTAACATGCCTTTGGTGTACTCGGCAGATAAAGAATTGTACAACCCTTTTTCGGGCACCAAATCAGGATTCCCATATACCCAAAAAGAACCATTGTGATTAAAATTATAATACAGTTCTTTTAAAGCCGGCGCCCTAAAGGCTGTTCCTGTTCCCCCGCGGAATGTGAACGGCCCGGTTTTGTACATGAGCGAAAGTTTGGGTGAAAATGCAGAACCAAACTGTTCGTTATACGTGTATCTGCTTCCCAATACAGCCTCAAGTTTTTTTAAAAACCTGTTTTGCCACTGCAAAAAAGCATTTACATCGCCTACGTTTTTTTCGGTGGGTTCAGGGCCAAGTATTGCAGAGCCGGCAGTTGAAATACCTTCGAAGTTGTATTCCAGGCCCGATACCAATTCCCATTGCTTTTCGGAAATACAGGTATTAATCAACCGGCCGGAAACATAAGTAATATCGTTTTGTTTTTCGAGCAGATCATCTTTCCGCTCCAAAACATCAAATTTGAAAAATTTATCGAAATTTAAACTTGCCTTTAAATGATTGCGGTTGTTTTTGGACAGCAGGACTGATTTTCCGCCCAAAGTAACTTTTCTTTCCAGGTCGTGGGCTGTATTCAGCGTTCCTGAAAAATTAAAAATTTCATGTTGAAAAAGCCTGCCATTCAAATTAACTGTTAAACGCTCAGTGGGTTTTATCCCAACCTTCACATCAGAGCCATAGTCGGTGTGAGGTTTTGACATAGCCCCTCCGTCTATATCATATCCATTGGTATTGTTGCGAAAGAGGCTTGCACCAATTGAGGTTTTATTCAGGTTGCTGCCAATATTGGCCTGTACCCTGCTGGTATTATGGTTCTGGTAGCTTGTATTAAAACTGCCTTCAAACTTATGAACTGGCTTTTTTGTAATAATATTTATAACAGCACCCACGGCATTTGATCCATATAATGCAGAAGCAGCGCCGTTTACCACCTCAATACGTTCAATCGTGTTAAAATCAATCTGGTCGAGATTAATATTGCCCCCGGAACCTTCAGAAACAAGGCGTTCTCCATCCACCAAAAAAAGAATATACCTGGAGTTGAGCCCGCGCATCCTGAGGTTGTTTCCCATTGCGTTAGCTGTACTAACCAATCCCGGAACATTGTCCTGCAATATTTCCAAAGGCGAAACTGCCGCTGCTTTTCTGATATCCGTTTCCTGGATAACGGTAGTTTGCACCGGAACATCGGCAAGTCTTTTTGGAGTGCGCGTCCCGGTTACCACTACCTGTTCAAGGTTAAGAACATCTTTTTCAAGATAAATTGTGTTTTCTTTGGTTATATCAATTGTATCGGTTAACGGTTTATACCCCACACAGCTCACTGAGATTAAAACCTGACCTGTATTGTTGGTTTTAATTTTAAAAGTGCCTTGTTTGTCGGTTACATCGAAGCCGGATATATTTTTATTGTTTGGTACTTGCCATTTTATATGCGCAAATTGAACAGGGGTTCCTGTTTTCTTTTCGAGGATGGAAATTTCATTATTTTTTTCAGAAGAAGTTTGGGCAGGTAATTCAATTCCAATTAGCAATAACCCGGTTATTAAAATAGAAGACCTCACGGATTTGAATGCGGGAGTGAATAAAGCATAAAAATTACCCATTTGCCAATCGTTTAATTTTATTATAACCCGGTTGCAAAATAACGCTGAAATTAAAGATTGTACAATCGCGAAAAGTGGTGATATTTGTATTCAATTACCCCCAAAAATGGGGATACTGTCGTCCTGCACACCGCCAA
>JBMCIT010000103.1:0-5419 GCA_048616715.1 Tangfeifania sp.
TTTTCTGGCGTTGCAGTACTTCAATCTCGATGAACGGTCGAAAATAAAATTTCCACCTGCGCAGAATCTTTAAAAAAACTTTTCAGAAAGAATATTTATCCTCACCTGCCACCTGGCTTTTGGTTGCATGAAATTCTGAAAGCAACTGGTTCATGATTTCGGCAACCGGCAAAACAGAATCGATTTGTGCCGCCACCTGGCCAATTTCCAATTCTCCGTCATCAAGGTTTCCTTCAAAAATCCCTTTTTTTGCCCGGCCCCGGCCCAGTAATTTCAGCAAGTCTTCGGCAGAGGCGCCGGTTTCTTCGGCATTGTTTACCTGCTCAAAAAATGCATTTTTTATGAGCCGCACCGGCGCCAGTTTTTTCAGGGCCAGCTTTGTTCCGCCTTCCCCCAAACCGGCAACCAGTTCTTTAAACGCAATATGTGCCGATGATTCTTCGGAAATGGCAAACCGCGAACCAATTTGCACTCCATCAGCTCCCAGTACCATAGCCGCCAGCATCGATTGCCCGGAAGCAATTCCGCCGGCTGCCAGCAATGGCAGGTTTGTGGCTTTTCGCACCATCGGAATTAATGTAAGCGTAGTGGTTTCGTCGCGTCCGTTGTGTCCGCCGGCTTCAAAACCCTCGGCAACAATTGCATCCACACCGGCAGCTTCACTCTTTTCAGCAAACGCCGAGCTCGATACTACATGTACCACTATAATACCTTTATCTTTGAGCCAGGCGGTCCATTTTTTCGGACTTCCGGCCGAGGTAAAAACAACAGGAACTTTGTGATTGGCAATAATTTCCATAATTGTTTCGGTTTCAGGATAAAGCAGCGGCACATTCACACCATAAGGCTTTTGGGTGGCCTTCCTGATTTTTTCAATATGCTCATCAAGCGTTTCCGGGTGCATCGAGCCTGCTCCAATCAGCCCCAGTCCGCCATTATTACTTACTGCCGAAGCCAGTTTCCACCCCGAGCACCAGACCATTCCTGCCTGAATAACAGGATATTTTATATTGAATAATTTACAAATCCTGTTCATCTGTGTTCTGTTCTGATTTAACGACATCTAAAAAATTGAAAATTATTTTTTTGCAGAGTTGCTTCCAAAATGCTCCTCCAGGAATTCTATTAACACTTCCCTGGATACCCTTCTTTTTATTTCACCCTCTTTCACAAAAGAAACCGAACCACGTTCTTCTGAAACAATAATGGTTATGGCATCGGTATTTTCGGTAATTCCGATGGCAGCGCGGTGACGAAGCCCCAAACTTTTATCTACATCGCGCTGTGTGAGCGGCAGAATGCAACCGGCAGCCACAATTTTGTTGTTGTTTATAATAACAGCACCGTCGTGTAGCGGTGTATTCTTCCAAAATATAGTTCGAAGAAGCGAAGAGGAAATCTCTGCATTCACCAGCTCTCCTGTATTGATCTGGTCATTTAATTCCGAGTTGCCGGCAATCACAATCAGTGCGCCGGTTTTTGATTTTGAAAGCGAAAAACAGGCATCGACAAGTGCTTCTATTTCCCGGTCGTTGATGCTGGCTTCTTTTCCAACGTTAAAAAGCCTGTCGAGCGAAAACACGCGATTCAGGTTGTAGTTGGTTCCCACAAATACCAAAAACTTTCGTATCTCCGGATGAAAAACAATAATAAGTGCCAACACTCCTACTTCAATAAACCGGCCCATGATTGACCCCACCAGTTGCATATTGAGCGCGCGCACCATCACCCACAACAAATACAGTGAAAAAAGGCCGATAACAATATTGAATGCCACAGTGCCTTTGATCAAACGATAAAGCTGATACAACAAAATGGCTACCAGAATGATATCCAGAATATCGAGAAACCTTATGGTAATAAATGCCGTCATTATTTAACGGTCGATTTCAGCGCTTCAAAAATTTTAATTGCTTCCATTGCTTCTTTCACATCGTGCACACGCAAAATATCGGCTCCGCCGAGCAGTGCCATTATATTGGCCACCGAAGTTCCGTTCAGGGCTTCTTCTGGAACAGTATCCAGCAATTTCCATATCATCGATTTACGACTCAGGCCAACCATAACAGGCAACTGGAAAACTTTAAAGGAATCGAGGCGGTTGAGCAAATCATAATTGTGCTGCATATTCTTTCCGAAACCAAACCCGGGATCGATAATTACATCTTTTACCCCGAGTTTGTTGAGTTTCTTCACACGGTCGCTCAGCCAGGTGGAAACTTCCCTCACCACATCGTCGTATTCCGGCTTTTCCTGCATCGTTCGCGGAGTTCCAAGAATGTGTGTGAGAATATACGGCACATTCATTTTTCCAACGGTTTCAAACATTTTGGAGTCGAGCGATCCACCGGAAATATCGTTTACAATGATGGGGCCAATTTCGTCGATTACCCTGACAGCAACCCACGAACGAAATGTATCGATGGAAAGCGGCACTTCCGGAAACTGTTTACGGATGGCATGAACCGCAGGAAGCAAACGCCCCAGCTCCTCTTTGGTAGAAACCATGGTAGCCCCGGGCCTGGTGGAAATTGCCCCAACATCAATAAAAGTAACCCCGTCGTTTATCATCTTTTCAACGGCTGAAAGCATCACTTTTTTATTTTTCATTTTTCCGCCGTTATAAAACGAATCGGGTGTAACATTGATGACTCCCATTACAACCGGATAAGAAAAATCGTACAATTCTCCTCCCAGGTTGATCGAGTTTTTCCGTTTGAGGAATTTCCCTGCCGACTGGGTAATCAACATAAGCAAAATGTTTTATAGTTAAACAATTTCAGTTGTACAAATGTATAATAAAACCCCTCAAATTCCTCAAATTTTAATATTTTTATCCCTCATTAAAAAACAGCATGGAGAAAACAAACCAACAATACGACCGGGTTGTAAAAACCTGCCGGACCGTTTTTTCAAAAAAAATGGAAGACTACGGTACTGCCTGGCGGATTTTGCGCCCCATTTCATTAACTGACCAGATTTATATAAAAGCAAGCCGCATCCGCAGCATCGAAGAAAAAGGCAGCTCAAAGGTTAACGAGGGAATTCGGCCCGAATTTATAGGGATCATCAACTATGCCATTATCGGGCTTATTCAGCTTGAACTGAAACCATCGGAATCCGAACTGGGAACTGCAAAAACCCTTGAATTGTACGACCACTATTTTCAGGAGGCAAAAAAATTAATGCAGGATAAAAACCACGATTACGGCGAAGCATGGCGGAAAATGCGGGTAAGTTCGTACACCGATTTGATTTTAATGAAGCTTAAACGGACCAAACAAATTGAAAACAATCAGGGCAAAACGGTTGTTTCAGAAGGAATCGACGCAAATTACTTAGATATGATAAACTATGCAGTTTTTGCGTTGATTAAAATCGATTTTGAAGAAGACAATTAATTTTAAATGGATATGAAGGCAGTAAAACATATTTCCCGCATTTTGGTGGGGATCACTTTTATTTTTTCAGGTTTTGTAAAGGGAATCGATCCATGGGGATCGGCCTATAAATTCACCGATTATTTTAATGCCATGGGGCTCGAATGGCTTACCTGGGCGGCATTTCCTTTGGCAGTAATTTTATCGTTTGCCGAATTCGCTATTGGAGTGGGTTTGCTGTTCAATGTTTTTACCCGTTTTTTTTCGTGGCTGGCGTTGCTGTTTATGGCGTTCTTTTTACCGCTTACACTCTGGATTGCCATTAAAAATCCGGTAACCGACTGTGGCTGTTTTGGCGATGCCCTGGTGATTTCCAACTGGGAAACATTCTATAAAAATGTAATTTTAATGGTTCTCACCCTGGTTATTTTCAGGTACCGGAACAACATGAATGATTTGAAATTATTTGGGAAAAACATTCCTTATATTTTCAGCGGTGCATTTGTGCTGATTTATATCGCCCTGGTCATTTATTCCTACAACCACCTGCCAATTTTCGATTTCAGGCCTTATAAAGTGGGTACAGATATTCCCGAAGCCATGTCGGTTCCTGAAGATGCCCCCCAGGCTGAGTATGAAAATATCTTCTACTACAAAAACAAAAATACAGGAGAAGTTAAGGAATTTACCGAAGAAAATTATCCGTGGCAGGACACAACAAACTGGGAATTCGACAGCATGGAATCCATTCTGATTCAGGAAGGATATGAACCTCCAATTCATGATTTCAGGATTGAAACACCAGACGGTGAAAATATTCTCGATTTCTTTTTATACGATGAAAACTATGTGTTTATGCTGATTGCTTACGATTTGGATAAAACCGCCACCGAATCCCTTCATAAAATAAACACACTTGCCAACTGGGCAATGGAAGAGGGGATGCCATTTATTTGCCTCACTTCTACCCTGCCCAAAGAATCGGCAGAATTTGCAGAGGAGCACAATATTTCTTTTGAATTCTTTAATACTGATGAAATTACGCTGAAAACGATAATCCGTTCAAATCCCGGACTGATGATCATTAAAGACGGTACCATCGTAGCCAAATATCATTACAACGACATTCCTGCACCGGAAGAATTCAAAGAAAATATTATGAATAAATAGTTAATTATAAAATAACAGGCTGGCAGAATTATGATATTGTAAATCAAGCTGTTAATTTTGTATAAGAAACAAAAATTAAAAATCTAAATATCAAAGAGATGAGAAAAAAAATAGTAGCAGGAAACTGGAAATGTAATACCAATGTTCAGGAAGGTGTCCAACTGGCAAAAGCGGTAAATGATTTGGTAGCGAGAGAAGGAGCCCCGGATGTTGAAGTTGTTTTGGGAACACCGTTTACACACCTCACAAAAGTGGTTGAAACGGTTGATACTGACAGAATCGGCGTGTCGGCACAAAATTGTGCTGCCGAGCCAAAAGGTGCTTTCACCGGCGAAGTTTCAGCCGAAATGGTAAAATCTACCGGCGCTGAATACGTGATCCTCGGTCACTCCGAAAGACGCGAGTATTACGGCGAAACCAGCGAAACGCTGAACAAAAAACTGGCGCTTGCGTTTGAAAACGGCCTCACCCCGATTTACTGCTGTGGCGAACCGCTCGAAATTCGCGAAGCAGGAACGCAAAACGACTTTGTAAAAAAACAGTTGGAAGAAACCATTTTTCAGTTTTCAGCCGACGACTTTAAAAAACTGGTAATTGCTTACGAACCCATCTGGGCCATTGGAACCGGAAAAACTGCCACTTCTGACCAGGCACAGGAAATACATGCGTTTATCCGTTCAATTATTGCTGAAAAATTTGGCAATGAAGTAGCACAGGAAACTTCTATTCTTTATGGCGGAAGCTGCAAGCCATCGAATGCCAAGGAATTGTTTGCCAACGAAGATGTTGACGGCGGGTTGATTGGCGGCGCTTCACTCAAAGCCGAAGATTTCCTCGGAATTATCAATGGATTTTAAGAAAAACAAATA
>JBMCIT010000104.1:0-5402 GCA_048616715.1 Tangfeifania sp.
TACTTGCTGCGAGTGAGCAAATGCAACGGTCCGATTTTAATCTGCGGCTGGGTGATTCCAAAACCGTAGGTGGCGTTACGGTGGGCTTCAATTCCGGAAAATCAGCAGGAATTTCATTTTCGCTGGATAACGGCAAATTGCAACTCACAGCCATTGATTCGGTTTATGTATTGGGAATGGAAGGAAGTACAGGTGAGGTAATCCCTCCCGGGACCACTGCACCGGTTGAAACCCAAAAAGTTTACAGCATGGGCGATATGAATTTTGCCGTAAAGCAATTTTTCATGAACGCCGTTACACAACTTACCCACCAGCAGCCATCGCAAGGGCAGTCGCTAAACAGTGCCCTGCGGTTAAATGTAACCGTAGGCAATGAATCGGAAGAAATAATTGTATTCGGTCAGAAAGGACTGGTTGGTGAACCTGCTTCAGCAGAAGTTAACGGGGTTAAGGTGTCGGCTTCTTATGGTTCGAAAAGAATTAAGCTGCCATTTTCGTTGTACCTGGAAGATTTTCAACTCGAACGTTATCCCGGCTCCAACAGTCCTTCATCGTATGCCAGTGAAGTGATTCTGAGGGACGGAGATCTCGAAAAACCATTTCGGATTTATATGAATAATATTTTAAAATATGAAGGCTACCGCTTTTTCCAATCTTCTTATGACACCGATGAAAAAGGAACAATACTCTCAGTTAACCATGATGCTTTGGGAACTTCAGTTACTTACTTTGGCTATTTAATGCTGGGGTTGGGAATGATACTGACACTTTTCAATAAAAACAGCCGTTTCAGAAAACTGGTAAAAGCTTCGGGCAAAATGCGTGAAAAACGGAAAAAAATGTTTGCTGTGCTTATGTTTGGTTTATTCTTTTCGACAGCCGGGGCACAACCCGGAACAGAATTAGTTCCGTTAAATAAATCGCATGTCCGGGAATTTGAAGAACTCTTGTTGCAAAGCCGGAAAGGCCGTATTGAACCTACCACAACGCTGGCATCGGAAATAATGCGAAAAGTAGCCAAAGAAAACAGATGGGAGGGTTTATCGGCCACCGAGGTTTTTCTCGATATGCAGGCCAATCCTGAAAAATGGAAAAACATTGCGATTATTAAAGTTGGTAACGCCGATTTACGTAATTTTTTAGGAATCGATGAAGATTATGCATCCTTCAATACAATTGTCGCCCCGCGCAATATGGGCGGGTACAAATTGAGCCGGATGGTAGATGCTGCTTATGAAAAAAGCGCCAACCAGCGCAACAAACTCGATAAGGAAGTAATGAACGTGGATGAAAGGGTAAACATCCTGAACGGTGTATTTACCGGTCATTTTTTAACAGTTTTTCCTGTTCCCGGCCACCCCAATCAAAAATGGGTGTCGGCACACGAGGCTGAGAATTTGGGGGAAGAAGACGCTGAATTTGCGCGCCAGGTTGTTGGGAACTATCTTATGGCAATCAGTTCTCGCAATTGGTCGAGAGCCAATCAGTTACTGGCTCAAATAAAGTCGTATCAGCATCAGGAAGGTACAGAAATCATTCCCTCACAAACTAAAATTGACCTGGAAATACTTTACCATAAAGTCGATGTATTTGGCAAGCTTTCCAAAATTTTACTTACTGTTGGCCTGGTCCTGTTAATTATTCAGCTTCTTTCAATATTTAATCCGAAAATTAAATTTACAAAATTAGAGCAAGGGGCTTTTGTGTTGATTTTTCTGCTGTTCCTTATGCATACCGCCGGATTGGTAGTTCGGTGGTACATCTCGGGCCATGCCCCGTGGAGTAACGGGTACGAATCGATGGTGTTTGTAAGCTGGGCCACTTTGCTTTGCGGGTTTATTTTTGTGAGGCGTTCTGAAATTACCTTGTCGCTTACCACATTGCTTGCAGGTTTAACGTTGCTTGTGGCCGGTTTTAGCTGGATGAGCCCCGAGATTACCAACCTGGTTCCGGTGCTGAAATCATACTGGCTGATTGTGCATGTGGCAGTTATTATGGCCGGCTACGGGTTTTTGGGAATTGGTGCGTTGCTGGGCATGCTCAATTTGCTGCTGATACTGTTGCGTAATCCCAACAACCGCGAGCGGGTGAATTTTACCATAAAAGAACTTGTTTATATTATTCATATTTCACTGATACTTGGCCTTATTTTATTGACTTTAGGCTCCTTCCTCGGAGGTATCTGGGCCAATGAATCATGGGGACGTTACTGGGGCTGGGATCCCAAAGAAACCTGGGCTATGGTAACCATTATTGTGTATGCGTTTATTGTACACATGCACAAAATTCCCGGGTTCAGGGGTGATTATGCTTTAAGCGCTGCTTCGCTGATAGGATTTGGTTCTGTTCTGATGACTTATTTTGGGGTGAATTATTACTTGTCGGGGTTGCACTCGTATGCCCAGGGAGAACCTGTACCCATTCCATTTGGGCTTTATGTGGGTATCTTTTTGGTGTTGGCACTAGTAATTGCAGCCTATATTTTCGATACCAAAAGCAAACCGGAACAGCCGGTTGCAGATGACCCCGAAGATTAAAGGCGCAATGTTCGGGAGAGAATAAATGTGACTCCCGTTCCGGCTCCGAGCTGGGTTCCGTTAAAGTACTGGTAAACCGGAATGTCGAGCATGGCCGAGAGGTACAAGTTATCTTTGAAAACATAGTTAAGCTGCGGGGCGACGAAGAATAAAGTACTTCCTGAAGACTCTTTGTCGCGCCCATCAATTTGGTCGGTTCCGCGTATTTCGTTTCTGAGCTGGATGATAGCGGTCCAGTTGTCTTTCAACCACCGCGCTTTTAAATGCCTTGATATGTATAACGAAGTGTAAACAGAAGTTCCCTGTTTATAATTTTCTGCGTTGGCTGCATTGGTTTCAAACCGGTTTGTCAGAAAATAACGCATGCTGGTTTCCGAATTTTCCTTTACAAACGACGAAGTAAAAACAGCACCGAACGCACCGAGGGTTGGTTGCACCTCTGCCGGAAGCTTAACATTGTTGTCCCATTGAAGCGTGCGCGATGACGGAATTTTTGCGCCTGCTGCACCGGTAATATATATTCGTTTAAGCGGATTGGAATACAGGCTGTGTTTCAGCAATAAAACAAAATTTGAAAATCCGGAGCCCGAAAGCTGGTAATCGGTATCGAGGTTATAATGCTGTGTTTTGTTGAAAAAATAGCCCGTTTCCAGTTCGAGGCTTGTTTTCCACGACAACCCGTATCCAACCGATGCCGAAAGGTAGTTGTAAAAAGCTTTGTCAATCAAATCAAAATCGGAAACTGAATTGCCTTCGTAATACTGGTTGCCCCGGCCGTATTTGTAAAATGAAATAATTCGCAGCGAATTTTTTTCCAAAACCAGCAGGTTGTTGGTTCCGCCCACCGGATTGACAGAAGAGAGGCACTGGGCATGCACGAATGCCGGAAAAAGAATTGTTATAAAAACCAGAATGGTCTGTGCTTTATTCATAAACAACAATTTTAATGGATTTTGATTCCGACTGGCTCCCGTTGGTGATTTTGCAGGAAATTTCGTTGGAACCTGCAGCACAGGGCGATGCAACGTAGGTTACTTCGGGTCCCGAACCGATAATGTCGCCAAGTGTGGCCGACCAGAAAAATTCCAGGCGGCTTCCTGTTGCTGTTGCTTTAATTTTGGTGCTTTCACTGGGGGCGATGGTATCTTTTTCAGCAACCAGCGATTGAAAAACCAAATCATCAGGCGTTTCAGTTTTTTCTTCAGAACAGCTGTAACCGAAAAAGAGAAAGGCGAACAGGATTAGCGCATTTAACAATAATTTATTCATTATTTCCAAGGTTTTATTTTTAATTATCTTTTACACATCGTACTGAAAGACTATAACTTTTTGAGAAAGTATGCCATCGGCCCACTCTCGAATCATCTTTCTGAAGACACCGCCGCCAGGCCGATGAATTGCCATACTCCGTCGAGGTCCAAATGTATTCCATGGTTCCCATGGTGCTGAAAACTTTGCCCGGTGAACGTTTTCCCGACATTTGGGCATTGTAACCTGAATTTCCGCCGGCTTTAAGTAAATTACCGACAGGGTGTCCCCGCCAGGTGTTTATCATGTCGGCTTCGGCCTGAGTCATTCCAAGATGCATTTCAAGTTGCTTAAATTCCTCGTCGGTGGGAATGTGCCAGCCACACGGGCAAATCCCCTGTGCTCCTTTTTCGGCAGATCCGTTCATGGCAGCATCCCATGTATATAAGCGGCCATATTTCATTTCATAAGCCGTATCGTTCTTGTATACATAACTTTCGATGGGGGTACCGTCAGGGGCATGTGTTACCCTGAGATTTTCACCCGTCCAATGCTGGTCGCCTATTTTTTGAATCGTATAAGTATTGCCATCTATATCGGTTAACATTTCCGTTAGCTTTACACTGTCAGTAAAAACCTGCCCAAAATTGTCGGTAACAGTAAATACATAAGTTCCGGCAGGCAACCCTTCAATGTTTTTTGTTGTAGCGCCGGTATTCCACAAAAACGTATAAGGCGGATATCCACCGCCAATTTCAACATCGATAATTCCGTCTGCTGCCCCGGTTTCCGTAGGGTTGGAAAAGCTAAAGACAACCACAAGGCTGTCGGGTGCCGGCTGTGTGACCTCAAATGTGTCGGTAGCTGTTTGATCCCGGGAATCATAAACATTCACAAAATAATTTCCTGCAGCAACATTGCAAAGGTTTTTGGCAGTATCGTTATTCGACCATAAAAAAGAAAATGGCGGCACTCCGCCTGTTACTTCAAGATCGACGGCACCGTCTTGTGCGCCAAATTCACTGACATGCTGAACCGTAGCATTAATTTCGATGGAAGGATAGTTTTCTTCCTTTTTACAGCTAATCAGAAGTAAAATGAATAAATAAAAGGATAGTTTTTTAAAATGTTCCATGTCAGGCTTAAAATACTTGTGTTCAAATTATATGCTGAAACAAACTTGTATTTTTAAAATTTATTAAAAAATAAAATTACAAAAAGGGAATTGAAAGAGAAATGATTTTAAATCATTTTTGTAAAATTTACAGAAACTATGTTCGTTTTTGCCCTTTGTGCATGAATTGATTTTACCTTAAAACAAGTAAGTACAGTATTTTAAAAGTGGAAGTGGAAATAACGGTTGCAATTAAATTTTTCCAAAAAATTTTTTCTTTTACGAAAAGCTGTTATTTTTGCAACGCTTTAAGAAAACGAGCAGTTTCCTGAAGTATTGAAATAATTAAGAAATTCCCTGGTAGCTCAGTTGGTTAGAGCGGTCCCGAGTCCTCGGGATTAATCCGCAGGTCGGAGGTTCTAACAAACAAAGTAAACAGGAGAAAGACATATTCCCTAGTAGCTCAGTTGGTTAGAGCGGCGGACTGTTAATCCGTAGGTCGT
>JBMCIT010000105.1:0-5357 GCA_048616715.1 Tangfeifania sp.
GAAGTGGTGACCTCCCAAACTGAAATTGAAAACCTGATTGAACGATGGGAGAAACTGATGGTAAAAGCGCCGTGGAGCAGCTCGGGCCGCGGATTGCAACCCATTACCAAAACCCCGGTGGTGCCAAAAGTGTGGGAAAAACTGTTGGGCATTATCAACGAGCAGGGATACGCCATTGCCGAGCCGCTGCTCGACAAAGTACTGGACATGGCGCTGCAATTCGAGCTAAAACGGGGAAAAATCAATTACCTGGGGCGAAGCATTTTTTTGACCGACAAAAAAGGACAATACCAGGGTAATTTTCTGAATAGCCTGCCCAAAAGTATTCTGCCCGAAACCAAACAAATGGCAGAGGAACTGCCGGAACTGCTGGTTCCGCACCTCAAAAAAATAATCGGGAAAAGTCCGCTGCCGCAGCATTACGAAGGGCATTTTGGCGTGGACACACTTATTTACCGCGACACAGATGGCAAACTGCGTGCTAATCCGTGCCTCGAAATTAATTTGCGGCAAAACATGGGGTTGTTGTCGCTGCAAATTGAAAAACGAATCGCTCCCGGCGCCAAAGGAATGTTTAAGACTTTCTATAATAAAGACAAGCCGTTTAACTCATTTGTGAAAAAGATGACAAAACAGCATCCACCAAAAATGGAGTCAGGAAAAATGACAGAAGGTTTCCTTCCCCTTACAGAAGCAACTAATGATGCATTGTTTGGAGCTTACCTTATTGCAGGGAAGAGTTTGGGCTATACGAAACAATGAATGCTTTTGGTTCACGCAAAGTGCACAACACTTATTATTTCCTGTCATTTCGGGTTTTCACCCAATTTTATTGAGCATAATGAGTTAATGACAGAGATGCTGAAACAAGTTCAGCATGACGTTCCAAGTTTATTCGCAGCTTTTAATTAAATACGTCTCCCTGAACTTGTTTCAGGGTCTACTTTTAAATCTGTCATTGGCAGTTTCTGCTCAATTTTTCTTAATTTTAGAAGTTGGGAACCGTAATCAAAACAAACCGTCCGATGGAAAACGAGGAAAAAAAATCAGCTTCAAAGAAAAAAATCTCAAAAAGATTTTATAAAAGTGAACTGAACCGGTTGCAGATTGAACTGGTAAAGCTCCAGGAGTGGATCAAACGAAAAGATCTGAAAGTGGTCGTTATTTTCGAAGGGCGCGATGCCGCCGGAAAAGGGGGCACCATCAAACGCATCACCCAGGTGCTGAACCCCAGAATTTGCCGGGTGGTTGCCTTGCCTACCCCCACCGAAAAGGAGAAAACCCAGTGGTATTTTCAACGGTACGTAAACCACCTGCCTGCCGAAGGGGAAATGGTACTTTTTGACCGGAGCTGGTACAACCGCGCCGGTGTTGAAAAAGTAATGGGGTTCTGCACCAACGAGGAATACTGGGAGTTTCTGCGTTCGTGCCCCAATTTTGAAAGGATGCTCATACGCTCGGGCATCATCCTCATTAAATACTGGTTTTCGGTGAGTGAAGAAGTACAGGAAAAACGTTTTATTGCCAGAAACGAGGATCCTACCAAACGCTGGAAACTAAGCCCGATGGATTTAAAATCGCGGGAATTGTTTACCGAATATTCAAAGGCAAAAGATGAAATGTTTGCATACACCGACACCAAACTCAGCCCGTGGTTTATGGTAGATGCCGACAATAAAAAGCGGGCGCGCCTCAACTGCATCCACCACCTCTTATCGATGATTTCCTATGAAGACCTGACGCCCGAACCGCTGGAACTTCCGCCACGGGAAAACAACCGGGGGTATGTGCGCCCGCCACTGGATGAAATGACGTATGTGCCCGAAGTGTACTAATTGTCCCGGGTTTGGGTCATGCCGAAGAAATGCCGGGCCTGGTTTTCAAGGAACCCGGAATAGAGCACCTGCCGCCCGTCCTCTTCGGTGTAGCCACGCTGCGTGAGTTCAAAGTAAGCGTAAGTCCATTTAATTTCCACAGGGCCGTTCTCCCCTGCCACTTCGGTTTCTTCCTTTACAGCGAGGGTAGCTGTTTGCTGCAACATGCTTCCTTTGTTCCCTTCGGTAACTTCTTTCATCGGGATGCCTTTGCTTTCGAGCAGGCGGGCAGTTGATTCCAAATCAGGCCATGCTTCCACGTTCTGTTCGTTAACCGATGCTGCAAAATGATTGACCGAATTGCCGTGCAAAAGTACCCAGGCGGCAAATTGTGAGATGTCGTTCAGCTTTAAAACCGTTTCCCTGCGGGGTGCCCGCCACGGACGTTTAAAATAACCCACCAGTTCTTCTTCGAGAATATCGGCAGCCTCGGCAGTGAGCTGGCCGTCGTTGTACAGCCGGTTAAGCAACTCAATTCCGTTGTCGGAAAGCAGGTAGGGCGTATCTATTACAGTTTCGTTAATTAATTGTTGTGCCCACGGCGGTAGCTTTTCCACCTCGAGCTGGCTCACAAAAAACCGGGGAAGGTCCTTTTCAGGATGCTCAAAATGAATAGCGCTTATTTTCTTTTTTGAAAAAGAATAGTTCCCGGCAGCCTTGTATCCGAAACATTTTATAATGTGCCTGATATTTGAAATTCCTCCGGGTTGTTCGCCGGTGTGTGTTTTCAGTGTCCGAAAAGCCACATGATCGATAACAACCCTTCCTCCTCTTTTTTCAATCAACTCTTTATAAATCCGGGCGTAGGGCACCCGTTCAATGTATTGTTCCCAAAGCTTGCGGATTAAATTCCCGGCAATTTCGGCAGCATTTCGTTTCATTTGTTAAAATTTATAAGATTACCGCAAATTCATCTGATGCAAAAACCGTTACACCGAAAGTATTTATTCGGGCTGTAACAACAGCATCGATAAAACCATTTCCTTTCATATTCTTTTAAACATGAAAACAAGGGGAATAGTTACCCAAATAAATGTGTTTTAAAATATTGTTTTATTGGAATTTATACCAGTAGGCTATTTTGTGTCCGGGGTGGTTTTCTTTGCTTTTTTCATAAATTTCAACACATCTTTCTTGTCGAAAAATGAAGTAGCCCCCATTTTGGTAGCATTTAAAGCGCCGGCAGCATTCCCAAAATTCAGGGCTTCCTGTATGGGTTTTCCGTTGAGGTAATAGTGCAGGAACCCGGCAGAAAAGGCCATTCCCGAACCAATATTGTCTTTCATCTTCAGCTCGTAGCCCGAATCACGAAAAGCCCCCTCTTTTTTGTGCCAGGCAAATACACCTTTCGGTCCGCGGGTAACAATTACCAAATCAATTTTATACTTCTCAGTGAGCTGTTTGCCAAAACCTTCGATATCGCTGTGCTGAAGTCCCAGTTTTTCTGTCAGAAAATCAATCTCCTTCTCTTTTATCCTCACCAGGTTCGACGACCGTAAAAGGCTTTCGGTAACCTCGAGGTTAAAAAAATGTTTAAAAAGTTTCAGGTCGAAAAACTTAAGGGAACCGGGCGACTCCCTGATAAGCTCGCGAATGGTATTTTTTGAAATGCCAAACCGCTGGGCAAGGAGTCCATAGAAAAGGCAATCGGCCTTGCGGGCGAGTTTGAGCGCTTCGGTTGAAAACTCAATGTGGTCGAAAGCCACATCGGGGGTAACTTTATAAACGGGTTCGTATTTATCGTCGAGTTCGATGTTCACCGTGCCGGTAGGGAACTCGGAATCGAGCTGAACATCGTAGGTGGAAATCCCAAGTTCCTCGAGGCGGTTAAGCGCAGCATGGCCCAGTTCATCATCGCCCACACGCGAAAGCAGGAACCCCCTTTCGCCAAAGCAATTGCACCGAAATGCCAGATTTGAGGGTGTTCCGCCCAGCACTTTACCATCAGGTAAAATATCCCATACAACTTCTCCGAATGCAACAATTTTTTTTGCCATTTATTTTTCTTTGCGCTGCAAAAATAACGATTAATCGAAAATGATTCAAGTTTCAACAGGTTGCATTCTGTTTAAAAAACTTAACAGGAGATAACCTGCTCATATTATGCCTTTTAAGACAAAATAAAATTGCCCGGGGAAACCTTCGGGATGTTTCGCCGGGCAAATGCAATGCGATAATATATATCGATTCAGGTTATTTTTTCAGGTGCCTGCTCACAAATTCATCGAGTACCTCATCGAGTTTCGGATGACCGATTTCTTCGAGGTCATAAAAAACGCGGGTACATGGTTTTTTAATTTTGACAATTCTGTTTAAATCGATTGGCGTACCGATAATCACTGAATCGCAGTCGGTTTTGTTGATTGTTTTTTCGAGGTCTTTCACCTGCTTGTCGCCATATCCCATTGCGGGCAGCAACTTACCGATGTCCGGATATTTCGTGAAAGTTGTCTCGAGTTCGCCGGAAATAAAAGGGCGCGGGTCAATAATTTCCGAAGCGCCAAAACGGCGGGCAGCCACTACCGCAGCGCCAATTTTCATTTCGCCGTGGGTAAGTGTGGGACCGTCTTCCACACACAACACCCGTTTGCCGCGAATTACATCCTGGTTTTCAACCCTCACCGGACTGGTTGCATCGATTACCGTGGCCCCGGGGTTGACACTTTCGATGTTCCTCCGCAACTGTTCCACACTTTCAGGTGTAGCTGTATCAATTTTATTGATGATTACCACACCGGCAGTTTTCAATACCACGCGACTGGGATAATAAGTGAGTTCAGCGCCCGCCCGGTGCGGATCGGTAACGGCAATGCTCAAATCGGGTTCATAAAACGAAAAATCGTTGTTGCCGCCGTCCCACAAAATTACATCACAACCGTCGGGGTCGTTTTCCGCTGCACGCAGAATGGCTTCGTAATCCACGCCGGCATAAATAACATTTCCGCGGGCAATGTGTGGTTCATACTCCTCCATTTCTTCAATGGTACATTTGTGTTTTTCCAGGTCTTCGATTTTGGCAAACCGCTGCACTTTTTGTTCCGCCAAATCGCCGTAAGGCATGGGGTGACGAACAGCCACCACCCGGATTCCTTTTGCCATGAGCGACTGCACAATTTTACGGCTGGTCTGGCTTTTGCCTGAGCCGGTTCGCGTGGCACAAACCGAAATTACAGGTTTTGTGCTGGTCAGCATGGTTTGTTTCGGGCCAAGCAGCATAAAAGATGCACCGGCGGCATTCACCATTGCACCGGCCTCCATTACATGCTGGTGGGTGACATCGCTGTACGAAAATATGCAGATGCCGGCCTTTAAATCTTTGATTAATTTTTCTGTTTTTTCTTCCGGAAAAATCGGGATACCCTCAGGATAAAGTGTGCCTGCCAGTTCTGCCGGATAACGGCGATCGTCGATTCCCGGAATCTGGGTGGCCGTAAAAGCAACCACTTCGTAATCGGTATTGTTTCTGAAAAAAGTGTTGAAGTT
>JBMCIT010000106.1:0-5300 GCA_048616715.1 Tangfeifania sp.
AATTTTAACATGTCTTTCATCGAAAGAATTCCTTTATGGCTGAGGCTGTATTCGGCTGCCAAAACCGCACCCAGTGCAAAACCTTTCCGGCTTTTTGCACTGTGGGTAATTTCAATATAATCTACATCCGAATCGTATTTTATGGTGTGAATTCCCGGAACTTCACCGCGGCGCTCCGATTTGACTGGCAGTTCATTGCCTGCATTTTTTGTCTCTTTTCCCCATTTTTCAATTTCCGGATGAACTTCAATTAAATCTTCGGCCAGGCTGATTGCTGTTCCGCTGGGCGCATCTAATTTTTGCGTGTGGTGGACCTCGGTTATTTCAGGTGAATATTCAGGGCGGGTTCCCATCAGGCGGGCAAGCATTTTATTCAGTTCGAAAAACAGGTTGACGCCTACCGAAAAATTGCTGCCGTAGAAAAAAGTACCGTTGGCTTCGCTGCATTTTTTATACACTTCATTTTTTTGGTCGAGCCAGCCGGTGGTTCCGCTTACAACCGGAATGCCGGCTTCGAAGCATTTGAAATAATTATCAACTGCCGAATCAGGTATGGTAAACTCGATGGCGGCATCGCATTTTTTCAGGTTTTCAATCGTTAAATCGTTCTGGTTGCCTACATCGATTATCAATTCAATTTTGTGGCCACGGTCAAGTGCAATTTTCTCAATTTCTTTCCCCATTTTTCCGTAACCAATCAGTGCTAACTTCATATTTAAATAATTTGTCTGTTGCAAAAAATAATTCACAAAGATATAATATTCGATAAATGTAGCCAGAGCAGTTTAAAACTTCTAATTATTTCGACCAACAATGAATTACAGTGGATAAATTTTCTTTGAAGCCCGGCCAATTTATTTTTCACCCCCAACAAAAATGCAATTTTCCAATAATTTCATTATAAACAGGTTGCACGGTTTTTATTAAATCATTATCTTTATGGAAAATCTATCGTTATGACAGTTTTAAAAGTTTACGTCGATAATAAAAAGAATGCGCGGCTGCTGCAACGAATGCTGCAATCAATGCGTTTCGTAACAAAAATTGAAAGCGAACTGCCGCTTGTCGAAGATAAAAGTCAGTTTGAACAGTTACAGGAAACGCTTGATTCTGTTAAAACTGATGCATCTTTCCCCGAAATAAAAGACCCTGTTAAATGGCAAAACAATTTAAGAAATGAATGGGAGACTCGTTGATACCAATATTTTGATTTCGCTTGCAAAAGATGAAATCGATTTGGCAGACATTGCCACTGATGAAACGCGATTGTACATATCGGTGATAACTTACATGGAAACCATGAGTTACCGGTTTCAAAACAGCATAGAAAAAGAGGCCGTTTCAAAATTGTGTGAAAAACTGCCGGTAATTCAGCTCAGCCGGAAAATTGTTGAAAAGGTAATCACGCTGAAAGAAAATCCGGAAATTAACCTGGGCAGTGCAATTATTGCTGCCACGGCCATTACCAACCGGCTCGATTTGGTGACAGCCAGCGTTTCTGAATATCAGAACCTCGATTCAAAACTAAAATTGTTAAATCCATTTGAAAATAAATAGCCCTGTTTCGAATGAATTCTTCTGTTCCTTCCAAATTCATTATTTTTGGCTTTCATGAATAAGAAACTCATAAAGCTTGTAGCTACCGATCTCGATGGCACATTTCTGAAAGACGACCGTTCGGTAAGTAAGCGCAACCTGGAAGCATTGCACCGGCTTGGTGAAAAAAATATTACCAGGGTGGTGGCCACCGGCAGGAACCTGCGCAAAGTGAAAGAAGTGCTGGGGCCGGATGTGCCCTTCGACTTCATTGTTTTTTCATCGGGGGCCGGCATTTACAACTGGAAAGAAAAAAAGCACATTTTCAACCGGAATATTACCCCCGAATCAACAGGGCGGCTGGTAAAGCATTTCAAATTAAAAGATTACAATTTTTATGCTTTTGCCCCTGCTCCCGAAAATCACCGGGTGTGGTTTCACCGCGGCAAAACCGAGTGCGAAGAGTTTAACCGGTTTTTTACTTTTCACGATTCATTTTCTGAGCCGCTTTCCGAAAACGGGCAATTGAAAAACGGGTTATGCCAGTTTATGTTGATAATTCCTGAGGATGAACAGAATTTTGCCCTGCTGAAAGAAGAAATTGAATCGCAATGTTCGGAAATCAGGGTAATAAGGTCGTCGTCGCCGGTAACAAAAGGATACATTTGGGTGGAAGTTTTTCACCATGAAGTGTCGAAAGGAATGGGGGTACATAAGGTTTGCAATTTGCTGGGAATTAAACCTAAAGAGACGGCCGGAATTGGAAACGACTATAACGACCTGGATTTGCTTGGGTTTACAGGCTACTCATTTCTAACCGGAAATGCCCCGCAACCATTAAAACGTTTCTTTACGCTGGTACCAACCAACGAAGAAGATGCGTTTGCGCATGCCGTTCAACCCCTTTTCCAATAAATTGTTGTAATGTTTAATGAATTTTAAATACACATCTCTAAAATAATTGCGAATACTATGAAAAACCTGTTAATTGTAATTTTCCTGCTGAGCACATTTTGGCTTGGCGCACAAGAAAATATTGAATTAAAAGACCCGATTCCAATCGATCCGAAAGTTTCGAAAGGGGTTTTGGAAAATGGCATGACTTATTATGTACGTGCCAATGACGAACCAAAAAACCGGGCTGAGCTGATGCTGGTAGTAAAAGTGGGTTCGGTCGACGAAGACGAAGACCAGCTTGGGTTGGCACACTTTGCCGAGCACCTGGCTTTTAACGGCACCAAAAATTTCCCTAAGCATGAATTGATCAATTATTTTGAATCAATCGGGATGGAATTTGGACCGGAAATTAATGCTTATACCAGTTTCGACGAAACTGTTTACATGCTGAAAGTTCCGCTCGATTCGGCGGTTTACATGGAAAAGGGCCTCCAGGTACTTTACGACTGGGCCAGCCAGATTACCGACTCGGACGAAGAAATTGAAAAAGAACGTGGAATTATTGTAGAAGAAGAACGCGGCGGCCGAAGCGCAAACTTTAGGATGCAGCAGCAATGGCTGCCTGTTTTTTTGCACAACTCAAAATATGCAAACCGCTTGCCTATTGGAGATATGGATATTGTAAAAAATGCACCCCCGGAAACACTCCGTCGTTTTCGCGACGACTGGTACCGCCCCGATTTGCAGGCTGTAATTGTGGTGGGCGATTTTGATCAGCAAAAAATGGTGGAACGCGTAAAAGAAAAGTTTTCTCAAATTCCGGCGCAGGAAAATCCGCGCCCGAAAGAGTATTTCGAAATTCCTGATCACGATGAAACCCTTGTGAGCATTGCCACTGACAAAGAAGCGCAGTACCCGGTTGCATTTGTTTTTTACAAACACCCGCTGGAAGTAACTGAAAATCTGAGTGATTACCGGGAGTCAATCCTGCATAGTCTCTACAATGTGATGATAAACAGTCGGCTTGCCGAAAAAACCCAGGAAGCTGAACCGCCGTTTATTGCAGGTCAATCTTCGTTTAGTAAATTATTTGGACCGAAAAGTGTTTACCAGTCGGTTGCGGTTTGCCAGAGTGGTAAAATTGAAGAAGGCCTGAAAGCTGTGCTCCTCGAAAACGAAAGAGTAAAACAATACGGTTTTACCGAGTCGGAACTCGAGCGTCAGAAAAAAGCGTTGCTGAACCAGATTGAAAAAGCATACAACGAGCGCAACAAGCGAAAGTCGATAAGTTTTGCACAGGAATACCTGCGTAATTTTCTGATGACACAGGAACCTATTCCCGGAATCGAAAATGAATACGAATATTTTAAAATGTTCCTTCCCGGTATAGAACTTGAAGAGGTGAACAGCCTGGCCGAAAAATGGGTAACCGACAAAAACCGGGTGGTGGTAATTACCGCCCCTGAAATGGAAGGCATGGAAGTTCCGGATAAAGAAGCTGTTTTTGCTTTGCTCGATGAAGTGGAAGAAACAGAGATTGAACCCTATGTCGATGCTGTTTCAGATGCTCTGTTGCTTGCCGATAAACCCAACGGAAGTTCGGTGGTGAATGAAAAGCCGCTCGAAAAAGTAGAGGCCGTGGAATGGACATTGCGAAACGGAGCAAAAGTAGTTGTAAAACCAACCGATTTTAAAGACGATGAAATCCTGTTCAGTGCATGGAGCCCGGGTGGAAAATCGTTGTATGAAGCTGAAGATGAGGTTTCAGCCGATTACACCACTTCCATTATGGCAATGAGCGGGATTGCCAATTACGATAAAATCACACTGGACAAAATGATGGCCGACAAAGTGTTCAGCCTTTCACCATACATTTCTAATTTGAGGGAAGGTTTTTCAGGAAATTCATCGGTAAAAGATGTGGAAACGATGTTGCAGATGATGTACCTCTATTTTACCCGGCCACGGTTCGATGAAACAAGTTTCCAGGCATATATGAGCCGTATGAAAGGAATGCTTGCCAACAAAGCTGCGTCGCCCGAAGCAGCTTTTCAGGATACGCTTACTGCTGTTATGGCAAATTATCATGAGCGTGGAATGCCCGAATCACTGGAGACCCTGGAAAAGGCCGACTTCAACAGGATAAAAGAGATAGGGAAGGAGCGCTTCCGGAATGCAGCCGATTTTACCTTCTTTTTTGTGGGGAATATCGACATGGAAACTTTAAAACCGCTGGTTGAACAGTACATTGGCGGCTTGCCTTATTTTGATGACAGGGAGGAATGGCGCAACCTTAACATCGATCCGCCGGCCGGTGTGGTTGAAAAACTGGTGGAAAAAGGCCAGGAAGAAAAAAGCCTTCAATACATTGCTTTCCACGGTGATTTCGATTACTCTTCGAAAAATGCATTGGAACTCGATGCAGTAGGCCGTATTTTATCGACCCGGCTCCTTGAAGTGATTCGCGAAGACAAAAGTAGTGTGTATTCCATCCAGGCAATGCCTTCGTCTTCAAAATATCCGGACGAAGAATATACCGTGGGCATCTATTACGGCACATCTCCCGATAAACTGGAAGAGTTGAAAGAAGCTGTTTTTGCTGAAATAAAGGATTTTGCTGAAAACGGCCCGAGTGAGGAGGAACTGACAAAAGCCAAAGAAAAACTGTTGCGCGAGCGTGAAATTTCGCTGCGCGAAAACAGTTTCTGGCTAAGCATTTTAAGCAACACGTATTATTTGAAAGATGGCGATTTTTCATCGTTTGGAAACTATAACGATATTGTTGAGAATATGACCACTGAATCGATTCAAAATGCGTTTAAAAAATATTTCGATTTTGAAAATTATGTAAGCGTGGCGCTGAAACC
>JBMCIT010000107.1:0-5295 GCA_048616715.1 Tangfeifania sp.
GTCAGTGTTCCGCCATTCATTATTGCATCGTGTGTAATGAATGTTTTTTCGTAAGGCTCACCGTTTAATTCAACCGACTGGATGTAAATGTTTAAATCGCTGTTTTCTTCAGCGTTGATAGTAAACGTTTTATTTTCCGGTAAATTGAGGGTTACTTCTTTGAAGAGCGGGCTGCCAAAAACATAAGCCCCGTTTGACGGATTTACCGGGTAAAAACCCATGGAAGAAAGAACATACCATGCCGACATCTGGCCGCAGTCTTCGTTTCCGCACAATCCGTCGGGCTGGTCGGTGTACATGGTATTCATAATTTCTTTGACTTTTTCAGCCGTTTTCCATTGTTGGCCGGCATAAGCATACAGATAAGTGGTATGGTGGCCCGGTTCGTTTCCGTGGGCATACTGACCAATTAATCCGGTAATATCCGCCGATGCGCCTTCCACTTTTATGGAGGGAATGGTAAACAGGCTGTCGAGTTTGGTAATAAACGCTTCTTCGCTGCCAAACAGTTCAATCAGGCCTTCCACATCGTGGGGCACGAGCCAGGTGTACTGCCAGGCATTTCCCTCGCAGTAATCGTCGGTGCGGTGCTGCGACGAAATGGGGTTGAACGGAGTCCGCCAACTGTCTTCTCCCATTTTTCCGCGCATGAAACCAGTCGACTCATCAAAGTATTTCCGGTAATATTTCGACCGTTCTGCAAAATATTCAGCGTCTTCGGTTTTGCCCATATCTTTTGCCATGGCTGCAATGGCCCAGTCGCTAATGGCGTATTCCATAGCTTTTGCAACTGATTCAACCTGCGAGTCGGCAGGAATGTATCCTTGTGATTTTACGTAATCGAGGCCTTGCTCGTCGAGCATTGCTGAAGTTTTCATAGCTTCGAAAGCCAGTTCTGTGTCGAAACCGCGAAAACCTTTAAAGTAGGCATCGGCAATTACCGGAACGGCCGAATAGCCCACCATGGTATTTGTTTCATTGCCGTGCAGGTGCCAGATGGGAAGTTTGCCCTGCTGCTTGTAGATGTCGAGCATGGAGTTGATAAAGTCGTCTACACGCTCTGTCTGAAAAATTGTAAACAGCGGATGCGCAGCCCGGTAGGTGTCCCACAGCGAAAAAGTGGTGTAGGTTTCATGTCCCGGGTTTTGGTGAACTTTGCGGTCGGCGCCGCGGTAATCACCATTCACATCGTTAAACAACGACGGGGCCACCATGGTGTGGTAAAGCGCGGTGTAAAAAGTGCGCAAATCATCGGTTTCATCAGTTTCAACCTCAATTTTTGCAAGCTCCCTGTTCCAGTTTTCTTTGGCAGCATTTTTCACCTGGGTAAAATTCCAGTGGTCGATTTCAGCCGAAAGATTGGCTTCCGCACCATCGGTGTTTACCGGCGAAAGCGCTGTTTTTGCCAGCAACTCACCGTTTCCTTTAAACCCGATAAGCGCCGTTATGGTTCCTTGTTTTTCATTTTCCTTCAGAATTTGAAAATCATCAATCTCTTTTGAAAAAGTGGTGTAAAAATATACACGCTGATCGTTGGCCCAGCCGCTTGAAAAACGCTTTCCTTTCACTGAAAATTCATCCACCTGCTCAATTAGCCCGTCGGTTAACCTGTCCCAGCCGGTACCGTATTGCAGGTCGATAATTACATGTGATTTTCCTTCTTCATTAAAATTGTATTTATGAAAGCCGACCCTTTCTGAAGTAGTGAGTTCAGCATCGATATTATAACGGTCGATATGCAGGCTGTAAAAACCGGGTTCTACTGTTTCCCGCTCGTGCGAATAGGTCGATTTCCAGTTGTAAGCGGAATCAGCATCCATTTCCGGATCATACGAATCGGAAACCGGCATAAAAACAATGTCGCCAAGATCGCCAATCCCGGTTCCGCTGAGGTGGGTGTGTGCAAATCCTATCAAAACAGAGTCGGAATAATGATAGCCTGAGCACCAGTCCCAGCCTTGTGTTTCGTTGTTTGGGCCAAGCTGGACCATTCCAAAAGGTACATTGGCGCCCACAAACACATGACCGTGGTAATCGCTGCCGATGTATGGATCGACATATTGCGTGTAATCAGTCTCAACGGCTTCTTTTTGTGTGCAGGAAACAGCAAATAAAAAAGCAGAGGCAAAAATTATTGCTAATATTTTTTTCATTAGAAACTTACTTTATAAAATTTTTTACAAATCTAATAAAAATCATTTACGTCCATTTACAAAAAAGCCTGCCTGCTTTGTGAAAATTTCTCCCACATGCCAGGCAGGCTTTATCAATGCTTTCAGGATAATTTTACAATTCCCTGATTTTTATGTTTTTGAACCAAACGGTGTACCCGTGGTCCTGTAAACCAATGTAGCCTTCTTTTGGAATCCCTTCCACAAAGCCCGGGAAATTTTTGAATTTGCTGTTTTGCACCATTTCGTCCCATTCATCGGTCCAGTGGGTATATTCCATTACCTTAGTTCCGTTCATTGAAACGGTTGCTTTGCCGTTTTTCACTTTAATAACACAGGTATTCCACTCACCGGCGGGATTAACGGTTTCCGGATCGGCTGCAATCATATCGTATAGCGAACCTGCCAGGTGGGTATCGATTTTATTGTCGGTAGCATTTTCATTATCGAGCACCTGGATTTCAGGGGCAGCATAATAAATTGGTTTGCCTGGCTCTTCGCGCACGTAATAGAAAATTCCGGAGTTGGCTTTATCGCCTGCTTTCCAGTCAATCGACAACTCAAAATTGTCGAATTTCTGTTCGCTAAAAATAATGTCGCCGCCGGCCCCGTGTCCTTCTTGTTTACCTTCGGCTAAAAATACTTTCATGGCCCCATCTTCAATTTCCCAGTTTTCCGGCATGGCTGTTCCGTTGTACTGACGCCATCCGTCGAAGTTTTTTCCGTTAAAAAGCAGTTCCCAGCCATTTCTTTTTTCTTTTCGGGTGAGTTTGTTTGCTTTTTGTGCAAACATCGGAAATGCGATTAACATCATGCTTGTGATTAGCACTGTTGAAATAATTTTTCTTTTCATCATTTTTTAATTTTTAAGCTTCCGAGAGCTTCTGTTAATAATTAGATTCAATTGATATCAGGTGTGAAAAGTTTCAAATATAAAAAAATTATTTTCCTTTTCTCCATCTTCTGGCAGCAGGTTTTATGGGATACACTGTATGGCTTACTGTTTTTACATCTTCAACAGAATAAAATGCCTGTGGATTGGTTTTTTTTATTATTTTCTCCACTTTCCTGATTTCGTGGCGTTTAATGATGCTGTAAATTATACTTACAAAATCATTGCTTCCCTGGGCGGAATGGTATGTTATTCCATACCCGGCTTCTTTCAGGTTTTCAATCAGCTTATCCGCATTTTTACGGGTAATGATCTGAATTTTTACAATTCCCACTGCGAGTTTTTCTTCAATAATTAACCCGATGTAGTTTCCGGCTGCAAATCCGCCGGCATAGGCAAAATAGCAAATCCAGTTGTCGAGGTTTTCAAAAATTTTGGTCATGGCCAGCAGCCAGATAAAAATCTCGACAAACCCTAAAAACGGCGCCCATCTTTTGGCTCCTTTCGAAATCATTACAATGCGGATGGTCCCGATGGTAACATCGGTAATCCTTGCCATGAAAATGAGCAACGGCAGTACCACGTATGTAAATAATGAACTGTCGTAAAAAGTTTCAAGAATAACCATGACTTTTCAATTTATGGTAAAAATTAAAACTCGGAAGTAAAATGGAATTTAATATCCCTGAATTCGTCCTGCGCCATTTGCAGAATGAATGACGAATCGGCCATAAACACATCGCGGCCCAGTTTGTCTTTTGCCATTTTCTGGTGCTTGCGTTTTTTGAATTCGGCAAGCATTTCCTTGTTGTCCGATTCAATCCAGCAGGCCTTGTACATTTGCAGCGGCTCGAACCGGCATTTTGCATTGTATTCGTGCTCCAGCCTGAACTGAATGACCTCGAACTGCAGTTGCCCCACAGTGCCGACTATTTTTCTCCCGTTGAACTGGTTGGTAAACAACTGCGCCACCCCTTCGTCCGTCAGGTGGTCGATGCCTTTGTTCAGTTGTTTCGATTTCATGGGGTCGGCATTTTCGATGTAGCGGAACATTTCCGGTGAAAAACTTGGCAAGCCTTTAAAATGAATGTTTTCGCCGTCGGTTACCGTGTCGCCGATAATGAAACTGCCGTTGTCGGGGATGCCGATTATATCGCCGGGATAGGCTTTTTCAACAATCTCTTTTTGTTCGGCCATAAAAGCGGTGGGGCTCGAAATGCGTATATTTTTCCCAAGCCGGGTGTGTGTGTACACTTTGTTGCGTTCAAACTCACCCGAGCATACTTTGGCAAAAGCAATACGGCTGCGGTGGTTGGGATCGATGTTGGCATGGATTTTAAAAATAAAGCCGGTGAAGTTTTTTTCTTCGGGTTTTACTTCGCGCTCCTCAGCTTCCGAGGGTTGCGGGGTGGGGGCAATTTCCAGGAATGCATGAAGCAGCTCTTCCACCCCGAAATTGTACAATGCACTGCCAAAAAACACGGGCGCCAAATCACCCGCGAGGTAATCTTTGCTGTTGAATTCCGGGTAAACGCCTTCTACCAATTCCAGCTCTTCGCGCAGTGTTCCGGCGTCGTCGCCAATGTGTTGTTCCAGTTCCGGGCCCGATACATCTTCGAATTTTATGCCTTCTTCAATTTTTTGGATGTTCGGATTAAAAAGGTTCAGGCTGCTGGTGTAAATGTTGTACACCCCTTTAAAATCGGGGCCGCTGTTAATGGGCCAGCTCAACGGCCTGACCTGTATTTTGAGTTGATCCTCAATTTCATCGAGCAACGTAAAAGAGTCCTGTGCCGGGCGGTCCATTTTATTGATAAACACGATAACCGGTGTTTTGCGCATCCGGCACACATTCATCAGTTTTTCGGTTTGGGGCTCCACGCCTTTGGCAGCGTCGATAACGATAATTACGCTGTCGACTGCAGTGAGTGTGCGGAAGGTGTCTTCCTGGAAATCCTGGTGGCCGGGGGTGTCGAGGATATTGACTTTGTAGCCGTTGTATTCGAATCCCATTACCGATGTGGCGACCGATATTCCGCGCTGCCGCTCGATTTCCATAAAATCGGAAGTAGCGCTTTTTTTAACTTTGTTGCTTTTTACGGCGCCGGCCACATGAATGGCGCCCCCAAAAAGCAGCAGTTTCTCGGTTAGCGTGGTTTTTCCGGCATCGGGATGGCTGACAATTCCAAATGTGCGACGGCGTTTTATCTCTTTTTCGATGGTCATTCTGTT
>JBMCIT010000108.1:0-5291 GCA_048616715.1 Tangfeifania sp.
CAAAGTTTATATCTTTGAGGCGATTTTTACAACTACAACTGGAATTCATGAAAACAACTATAAATTCTGAAATTGGCAAACTGGAAGGGGTAATTGTTCACAATCCAGGCTCGGAGGTGGAAAATATGACACCTGAAAATGCTGAGCGTGCTTTGTACAGCGACATACTGAACCTGTCGATTGCATCGGAGGAATATGCACAACTCAGGGGGGTGCTGAATAAAGTGTCGGAAGTGTTTGAAGTAAAGCAACTGCTTGTTGGTATTTTAAATGATGAGGCAGCAAAAACTGTTTTACTGAAAGAAATCTGCAACCACGAAAAAGTTTCGGGCCTTGAAGAAAGGCTGGCAGAAAACAGCCCGGACGAACTGGCTAGCCTGCTGATTGAAGGTGTGATGCTGGAAAGAAACAACCTGACCAATTACCTGAGCCACGAAAAATTTTCGTTGCGGCCTTTGCACAACCTGTTTTTTACCCGCGATTCGGCAATGGGAATGAACGATAATATGCTCATCGGGAAAATGGCCAACCCTGTGCGCGAACGGGAATCGATAATTGTTGATGCCATTTTCAACCATCACCCGCTTTTTGAAACTTCTACACTGAATCCGCTCAAACCTAAACAGGGAATAACAATCGATGAAAATGCAACACTCGAGGGAGGCGATTTTCAGGTGGTTCGCAACGATGTTTTTGTTATCGGGACCGGCATGCGTACCAGTACCCAGGGAATCGATTTTGTGATTGAAAATATTAAGCAACAAAAACAGGGAACCCACCACATTATTGTGCAGGAACTGCCTTCAACACCAGAATCGTTTATCCATCTCGACATGGTTTTTACCTGCCTGAATACCGATGCCTGCATGGTATACGAACCGGTGGTTTACGGGCTGAGCCGTTACAAAACCATTCACCTGAAAATTGACAACGGCAGTGTGGAGATTACCGAAGAGCCGAATATTCCGGAAGCTTTGAAAAAGCTGGGCATCGATTTGAAACCAATTGCCTGTGGCGGCAAAAAAGACCCGTGGACGCAGGAACGTGAGCAGTGGCACAGCGGCGCCAATTTCCTGGCTTTTGCGCCTGGGAAAATTATTGGTTACGAAAGAAATGTAAATACTCTTGAAGAATTGAATAAAAACGGTTTCGAAATTCTAAAAGCACTCGATGTGATTTCGGGAAAAGTAACCCCGGACGATTATAACAAATGCGTTATTTCGATTGCCGGCTCTGAACTGGCACGGGGTGGGGGTGGCGCCCGGTGTATGACCATGCCCTTTAAAAGACAGGAAGTGAACTGGTAGAATGCCCTGGTTTTAAACCACACATTTTAAAAAACCTGATTCGATAGAAAAATGCGAAAATTAAAAATTAACGAACTCAACCGGATTTCGGCAGAAGAATTTAAGAAAACTGCAAAAACACCACTGGTTGTAATTTTAGACAATATCAGAAGCTGCAACAATATCGGTTCGGTTTTTCGAACTTCCGATGCGTTGCTGGTTGAAAAAATTTACCTCTGCGGAATTACGGCAACACCACCCAACAAAGAAATCCGAAAAACAGCGCTGGATGCCGAAAAATCTGTGGCGTGGGAATATTTTGAAAAAACCGAAGATGCGGTAAATAATCTGAAAGAAAACGGCTATAAAATTTATGCAGTTGAACAGGTTGAAAACAGCATTTTACTGCCCGGTTTTAAGCCAAAGACTGACGAAAAGATTGCCCTGGTTTTTGGAAACGAGGTAAAAGGAGTTCAGCAAAAAGTGGTGAATTTGTGCGACGGTGCTATCGAAATTCCGCAATACGGAACCAAACACTCGTTCAATGTATCGGTGAGTGCCGGCATTGTTTTGTGGGATATTTTTCAGAAAATGAAAAAATAAGTATTTTTATTCCTGAACTAAAATTGAAATTATGAATTCCCCGAGAACTGTACCGGAAGAGTTTATTCATTTTGTTTGGGAAAACCGGCTTTTTAATTCCCGTAACCTGAAAACGGTTTCCGGCGAAGATGTGGAAATTTTGCAAACAGGCAGAAGAAATTCCAATGCCGGCCCCGATTTTTTCAATGCAAAAGTAAAAATCGGCGATACTGTTTGGGCCGGCAACATCGAAATTCATAAAAAAGCATCGGACTGGCTCAGGCACAATCATTCAGATGATAAAGCTTACGAAAATGTAATTCTGCACGTAGTGGAGGAAGCCGACAAACAAATTTACCGGATCAACGGAACAGAAATTCCGGCGGTGGAGCTTTCCTGGCCTGAACACCTGAATCGGAATTACCGGAAACTGCTCGATGCCAAAACCTGGATTCCATGCCAGGAGCAGTTTCATAAGATTGACCCGGTAGTTTTACGGCTCGGATTTAACCGGCTGATGATTGAGCGGCTGGAAAATAAAACCGGCGAAATTGAAAAGCGACTTGCTCAAAATAACAATAACTGGAACGAAACATTCTACCAGGTGCTGGCCCGCATGTTTGGGTTTAAAGTAAATGCCATGCCATTTGAGATGCTTGCAAAATTGGTTCCCCTGCAAATTTTAAGCAAACACAAGAGCAGCCTGTTTCAACTGGAAGCTCTGTTGTTCGGAACTTCGGGCCTGCTGAATGAAGAATTGTTTGGCGACGATTATTTCCTGAAATTGCGCAAAGAGTATTCATTTCTGTATAAAAAATACAACCTGAAAACCGTTGAACCGCATCTCTGGAAGTTTATGCGGTTAAGGCCCGGAAATTTTCCGACCATTCGCATTTCACAACTTGCCGCCCTGATTCACCGTTCGCAGGGATTGTTCTCAAGAATTCTGGAAACTGAAAATACCGGGGATCTGAAAAAACTTTTTGAGGTAAAAGCTTCGGATTACTGGACTGATCATTACCGGTTTAATAAATCATCTTCACAAAAACGGATAAAAGAACTGGGCGAAAATTCCATCAACATTCTGATTATAAATGTAATTGTTCCGTTTCTTTTTGTTTATGGCGAAAAACAAAATCAGCACCACCTGAAAAACCGGGCGCTTGATTTTTTGGAGAAACTGCCTTCAGAAAAAAATTCAATTATAAAAAAGTGGGAAGAATTGGGTGTTCAGCCCCGCTCGGCTTTTGAAACCCAGGCATTAATCTGGCTGAAAAACAATTATTGCCTGCCAAAGAGATGTTTAAATTGCCAGGTAGGAAGTAAACTCGTAAAAATACAACCGGAAGTAAAAACTGAACCTGGAAATTAAAACAATTATGAGGTGAATAATTCCACCGCAAGGTTTACCTGCTCTGGATTTCCTAAAACATAAGCCGTGTCATTGGGGTGAAATTTTGTTTTCAGTGTAGGGTGTTCAATGATTTCATTTCCTCTTCTTACAGCCAGTAAAGTCACCCCTGTTTTTTTTCTTAAATCAGTCTCCTGAAGGGTTTTGCCGGCCACAAATGAGTTTTCGTCCACATCGATAGCAGAGATGTTCACATTTGGAAGTTCATCGAGAATCGAGGGCTGGTTAACCATGTCTTTTTCGGTAAAAGCGCCAAGGTTAATGTTTCGTATGTGGGCCAGCATGCGGTTGATTTTTTTCTGCGGATAAAGTTTCCGCATCAGCACACGGTTGAAAAAATCGATGGCAATTTCAAATTTTTCAGGAAAAACCTGGTCAGCGCCAATTTCATACAATTGTTTTACATTTTCGATTTGTACGGCACGCACAATTATGAATGCATTGCTATTAATCTTTCGTACTTTATCGATAATTGCCATTGAAGGAATAATATCGCCCACCGAAACAACAACCACATCGGCAGTGTCGGCATGAGCTTTTAATAAAATAGGTTCATTTACGGCATCGCCGTAAACTACATTGTCGCCTGCGTTCATTTTATCTTTGGCAATTGTGGGATCAAAAACTACGGAAACGTGCTTGATTTCATAATGTTTTGCCATGATTGAAAGTTTCAGGGCACTGGCATCTTTACCAATTATTACCAGGTGGTTGCTGAAATCGGGAATTTCAACTTCTTTTAAAGGGAACAGCCCGTTAACCAAAACTCCGGGGAGCGGAAGTTTCATGAATGTATTGGCAACTGTGAGTGAAACATTCATTAATAATGGTGTTAAAGCCATTGTAATTACAGTTACCGATAAAAAAAGCTGGTAATTATATTCGGAAAGTATGCCATATGAAACCCCTTCTTTTGCCAGTATAAATGAGAATTCGCCTACCTGGCTAAGCGCGAACCCAATGAGCACAATCCCCCTGAAAGTATGGCCGAGCAAAAACCCGGTTGCCGATGCAATTGCAGTTTTAAGGAAAATAACAAGCAAAACACTGCCTGCCACCAAAAGTATATTATCGGTTACAAATGAAAGGTTGAGCAACATGCCTATAGAAACAAAAAAGAAACTGGTAAATGTGTCTTTAAAGGGCAGCAGGTTTCCGAAGGCATTGTGGCTGTATTCCGATTCCGAAATCATCAGGCCTGCCAAAAAAGCACCAAATGCCAGAGACATTCCCAGTTGGTAAGTAAGTAAGGCAATGGCAAAACAGATGAGAAAAATACTCATCATAAACAGCTCCTGGTTTTTTGCAAGTGCAATAAGGTGAAGAACTTTGGGGAAAAACCAGCGGTTACCTACATAAACCATCCCAATAATACCGATTGCCTTTACCAAAAGCACAAGCAACTCGTTGCCGATATCAACCGAAGGATCGCCCATCAAATTGGTGAAAAGCAGCAGGGGCACAAGCAACAAATCCTGAAAAATCAGAATTCCCAAAACGGTACGCCCGTAATTGGATGTGAGCTCCGAACGTTCCTGCAATAGTTTTAGCACCAGTGCAGAACTGCTTAGTGCAGCCAAAAAGCCGATAAACAGGCTGCTCTTCCAATCCATGTCGAAAACAGAGGATAGCAGGTAAAAAATCAGGGCAGTTACCGATACCTGCAACAGGCCTCCTAAAAAAACAATCCTGCGGATTCTTAAAAGGTGTTTCAGGGAAAATTCCAGTCCTATGGTAAATAAAAGAAATACTACGCCAATCTCAGCCAGTATTTCAATATTGTGCTCATCTCCAACGAGTGCCAGAAGATGAGGCCCTGCAATTATTCCGGTAAGCAAATAGCCTACAACAGTAGGAATTTTCAACCTTGTAAAAAGAAGGTTTACAAAAGTTGAAAGCGCAAAAATTATGACAATATCCCGTAAAATTGCAAGCTCCATAATTTTAGAAACAGTTTATCTAATATAGCCTATTTTAATTAATATCTGTTCGGAGGAATAAAAAAAGGTGCC
>JBMCIT010000109.1:0-5280 GCA_048616715.1 Tangfeifania sp.
CGGCTGCGGTTTGTGGTTGGAAAACGGTTCCGAGATTTATGCTGAAACAATCGTCCGTTGCAATCTTTTAAAATTGTAAAGAATTAAATGGTTCAATTCCGGAATTAATTTCCCGGTTTTTTTTGATTTTAACTCACAATTTTCAGGTAACCTTCACCTTCATTAAAAGGCAAATTGAACCAAAATGTGGTACCTTTTCCGGGGGCGGTTTCAATATTGAGCTCTCCGCCTAAAAGCTGTACGTAATGCTGGGCAATGGGCAATCCAACTCCCGAACCGGAAGTAATGTCGTTGATTTCATTTTTTACCCGGTAAAAACGGCTGAAAATGTATTCAATTTCTTCCTGCGGAATTCCTATTCCGGTGTCGGAAACGGAAAACTTTACTGTTTCGTTTCGCAACATTTCATATCCCAGGTGGATTTCCCCTTTCCGTGTGTATTTAACAGCATTATCAACCAGTATGAGCAGTGTTTCTCCCAGGAGGTTTGTGTCGGTTACAAATCCAAAAGCAGGATTCGGAACATCCAGATCGAGGTGCATTTTTACAGGCCTGGCATCGGGCACCAAAGTTCTTGAGCGGTTGTAAATATCCCGGAGCAAGGTGTTCACTTTGCAAAAACTGGTATGCATATCCACTGAATCGGTCTCAATTTTTGAGAGGTGAATGGTATTATCAATCATATTCAGCAATTGCGTGCCGTTTTGCGAAATGGCATCTGAAAGTTCAATGCGCTCGGTGTTGCCGAGGTTGCTGTCGGTGAGCATTCGTGTGAAATTGGTAATAATATTGAGCGGTGTACGGATTTCGTGCGAAAGATTTGCCAGGAACGCCGATTTTAAGCGGTCGGATTCTTCTGCTTTTTTACGGGCTTTTTCAAGGTTGAATTCAGCATTTTTCCGGCGGGTAATATCGCGGGCTACTGAAATTACAGAGGTGGCATTCAGTTTGGCCAGCCGCATTTCGTAAAGATAAGTTCCGTTTGGTGTGTTTAACGAATATTCGATTGTTTCGAGAGTATTGTTTTTCAGGCTGTTTTGAATGCATGAATAAATTTTCTGGGCCATATTTTTTGGAAAGCCCACATCGTAAATGGTGCTTCCAACAATATTGGCATCTTCCACTTTAAAAAGATCGCTTTCTTTAATCACAAAATCTTCGTAGGTCCCGTCTTTTCCAATCACAAAAAACATATCGGGGATTGCCTCGAGCAGAACTTTATACCTGCGGCGGCTGCTTTCAAGGTCGGCAATTTTTTCCTTTGCTTTTGTAATGTCTTCAAAAATAATGAAGAACTTGTTGTATGTGGGTTTGAGCACATGAATTTTATACCAGCTATCCAGTTTTTTTGAGTGAAATTCGTGGGTTTTATTGTTGTTGAAAAGCAGAAATTTATTTAAGTCGAAATGATCGTTGTAAAAAATCAGATCGAAAATGTAGTTGGCTTCCTGGTTTTTTACTTCGTGTAAATTTATTTTGAATGCAGCCTCAAAGGCATTGTTTACTTTGTCAATCCAGAGGTTTACAATGTTTCCTTCTTCATCGCGTTCGGCCCTGATTTCGGCCACCGAAAAACCGGTGTTTTGAATTACTTTTGAAACTCCCTGCCGGGTAGTTTGCAGTTTTTCAGAAATTTTTTCATTTATTTTCCGGTATTTGGACCGAATCAGGAAAAGTCCCGAGAAAATCAGCAGGTACATTACAACCGGATGTGCAATAATTTGCCCCGGTGGAAAAAACAGACTTAGTAAAAGGTTGGCTTTCAGTAAATGAAAGCTGAGTGTGAAAACGGAAAGTATTAGGAACAGGAACAATTTTGAGTCGGATTCAGAAAAATAGAATAAAAACAGTGTGCCACCCAGCAACCACCACAGCGACTGATACATCGTTTCCGTCAATGGAGCATGATCGTAAAAATCAGAAATGTAGTAGGCATAAATGAGAACCGGGACCGCAAAAAGCGTATTAAGTGCGCAGTTTAGCCTGTTTTTTATGACACAGGTAACTGCCAGAAAAGCAAATAAAACCATGGCTGCATCGCATGCCAGACAAGAATTTATTTCAGTTTGAAAAAGGTTGGTTACAAAATGCGCCAGTGTGGCTAACTGAATGATTGAAAAAACAACCAGCAATTCAAAAAGCCGTTTTTTTTCAGTTTGCGGGTTTTCTGCCCACAACTTTTCAGTAATGATATAGTATAAAGGTTTGCTCAACACCGTAAAAATAGGTATAATGGCTTTAATCCGTTCAATATTTTATTAAAAATTCAAGATACAAAGTTCAAATCAATTTCGAATTTAAAAAGATGACTTTTGTTTTGTTTTTTCTCTCCGCTAATGTATCAATTTTAGTTACAGTTTTTTAATAAACCGGGAAATTAGCGCTCCCTGATTTTTGTTATGATTTTGCTCTGCCCGATTCAGTAATTTTGTATAAAAATAAAAACATAATATTAAAAACAATAATCGTATGTCAAAAGGATTTTTCAATGTACCGGATGCGAAAAATGAACCGGTAAAAAGTTATGCACCTGGCAGCCCCGAAAGGGAAGAGGTACAGGCAATGCTGAAAGAACTGCGCTCGCAGGAAGTTGAACTGCCCATGGTAATTGGCGGACAAGATGTTTTTACCGACCGGAAAGTGCGCATGGCCCCGCCGCATGATATAAAACACACACTCGGACATTATAACCAGGGCGATTCGAGCCATGTTGAAATGGCTATCGATGCCGCTCTTGAGGCACGCGAAAAATGGGCCGGCATGTCGTGGCAGCACCGGGCTTCCATATTTTTAAAAGCAGCCGATCTGATTTCAGGGCCGTACCGGGCAAAAATCAATGCAGCTACCATGCTGGGGCAGTCGAAAAATGTGTACCAGGCCGAAATTGAGGCCGCATGCGAACTTGCCGATTTTTTGCGGTTTGGTGTAAAAGCCATGACCGATATTTATAAAATGCAGCCAAATTCAGTAAAAGGAGTCTGGAATTACAATGAATTCCGTCCGCTCGAAGGATTTGTTTTTGCACTCACTCCGTTCAATTTTACCGCCATTGCCGGAAACCTTCCGGCAGCACCTGCAATGATGGGCAACGTGGTTGTTTGGAAACCTTCAAAAACTGCCATTTACTCGGCAGGGGTTGTGATGGATATTTTCCGTGAGGCCGGAGTCCCCGACGGAGTTATTAATCTGGTTTATGCCTCAGGCCCGGTGGTTGCCGATGTGGTTTTAACGCATACTGATTTTGCCGGAATCCACTTTACCGGTTCTACTGAAGTGTTTCAGAAAGTTTGGAAAACCATCGGTGAAAACATCTACAAATACAAAACTTATCCGCGCATTGTGGGCGAAACCGGTGGAAAAGACTACATTTTTACAGACAATACAGTCGGAATCCCGGAGCTTACAACTGCCATTATCCGTGGTGCTTACGAATACCAGGGGCAAAAATGTTCGGCTGCATCGCGTGCGTATATTCCCAAAAGCATCTGGCCGGAATTAAAAAAACAACTGGGCGAAGAACTTGCCAAAGTAAAAATGGGACCGGTTGAAGATTTCACCAATTTTGTGAATGCCATTATCGATGAATCTTCGTTCGATAAGCTGAAAGGGTACATCGACCGGGCAAAAGAAGACAAAGATGCTGAAGTCCTGTTCGGTGGAAAATGTGATAAATCAGAAGGTTACTTTATTGAACCTACTGTAATACTTGCCAAAAAGCCCGACTACATTACCATGGAGGAAGAGCTGTTTGGCCCTGTAATAACCATTTATCTTTATGAGGATGAGAAAATGGATGAAACACTCGATATCCTCGATAAAACATCGATTTATGGTTTAACGGGCGCTATCTGGTCAAACAATCGTTACAACATCGAAAAAATGACAAAACGGCTGGCAAATACTGCCGGTAATTTCTACATCAACGATAAACCAACCGGCGCAATTGTAGGGCAGCAACCTTTTGGCGGAGCCCGTGGTTCCGGTACAAACGACAAGGCGGGAACCCTGTTTAATATGCTTCGCTGGATTTCCATCCGCAGCATTAAAGAAAACTTTGTTCCACCAACAAGTTTTATGTATCCGAACTTTTTGCCCGACGAGAAATAAACTATAAACCGGAAAATGTTTATAAAAAAGGGGCTGATTTTTTTCAGCCCCTTTTATTTGTTGCTGCAATGTATTAATTTTGGCCCAAACAAGTAATCATGGAAAACAAATTGGCAAAAAAGCGCTGGGCCAAAATACTGGGCAATAAATATTTTATTGCAACAGTACTTTTTCTGGCCTGGTTTGTTTTTTTTGATGAAAACAGTTTCCTGGCCCACCGCGAGAACAAACAACGGCTTGAAGAATTAATCCGGCAAAAAGAATATTACATCGAAAAAATCGCTTCCGATAAACAGAAACTTAAAGATTTAAATGCCGGTAAAGAACAACTCGAGAAATTTGCCCGCGAACAATATTTTATGTCCCAACCCGATGAAGATATTTTTATTGTAGTAGAAGAAGAATAGAAATTTTCGGAAAAAATCGCACAATTTTTGTAAGCTCTCTTTTCAACTGTTTGATTGATAGTTGAAATTTCTTATATTGCTTTGTAATATGAATGACAATTTAGACATATTCAGAATCCAAACGAATGATGTGGAGCCAAAAAAGGGACGCATATTAATTGCCGAACCTTTTTTGCCGGGGAATTATTTTAACCGTTCGGTAATATTGCTGGTGGCATACAGCGGAAAAGGAGCGGTTGGTTTTATTCTGAACAAAAAAGTAGATGTTGCCATACATGATGTGTTTCCCGGTTTTCCTGAATTTGATGTAGATGTTTACCTTGGCGGACCGGTGGCAACCGATTCTGTATATTTTATTCACAAACTTGGCAAGAAATTGCCTGGAAGCATTCATGTGCTTGGTGATTTGTACTGGGGCGGCGATTTTGAGGTGCTGAAACAGATGGTTATCAACAAATCGGTTAATCCTGACGATATTCGTTTTTTTGTGGGCTATTCGGGATGGGATGCCGGTCAGCTCGAGCGGGAATTAAAAGAAGATTCGTGGTTGGTAAATGATGTTGACCAGGAAACTATTATGCGGGAAATGCGACAGGAGTCGTGGGCCGATTTTGTGAAAAAAGTGGGGCACCGTTACACAGTTTGGGAGAATTTCCCCGAAAATCCGGCCATGAATTAATGGTTCGGTTTTTCCTTTAATAATTCATTTATCTTATCGTGAATTTGCCGGGAGTGACGGTGAAGAAACCTTTTGTTTTCAACTCCC
>JBMCIT010000110.1:0-5232 GCA_048616715.1 Tangfeifania sp.
CACTCATGTAAAAAGTGCGTGAGGCAATCTGGATGAGGTTTTTGAATTTATCGCGGGGATTGAGCGGGGCGATATTCACCACAATAATTCGTTCACAGTTGTTTTTTATGGGTTCGATGGGAATATTATCCATTAATCCGCCATCAACATAAAATTGTCCGCCGATTTTTACGGGAGCGAAAAGCACAGGTATAGAAGAAGAGGCGAGTACTGTCTGGTCGAGGGGGCCGCTGTTTTTATATTCCGCTTTTCCTTTGTTTAAGTTGGCAACCCCGATATAAAATGGCAGGGGACATTCTTCAATTTTCTTAAATTCAATTTCCTTGTTGATTATCTCTTTCAGGCCGTCCAGTTTCATAAGGCCATTAACCGGGAACTGCAGTTTTGTGTATTTCAGGAACCAGCCTTTTTTGAATGTTTCGGCTGTTTCACGGGGCGATTTTCCGCCGGCAATAAATGCACCTACAATGGCCCCGGCACTTACACCTGAAATAACATCGGGTTTTATTCCTTTTTCCTGCAATGCTTCAATTACTCCCAGGTGCGCAAAACCGCGTGTTCCGCCACCACTAAGCACCAATCCGGTTTTGTATTTTTTCATGATGCGTTTTTCATTTTTTTGAGTTCGATCAAGCACTCGTTCATTTCATATTGTTTTTGCAAGCGTACCCAAAATTCCGCCGGTACATCAAGAACTTTTTCAAGAGCCAACGCAAGATTCAACGTGATACTTCTTTCTCCTTTAAGAAATAAACTGATAAACGATTTATTGTAACCAGATGCCTGAACCAAATCAATCTGTTTGATATTTTGTGCTTCCATTTCTTCTTTGATTATTTCGGAAGGGTGAAATGCATCGCCGGGTACCATGTCATTTGCAAATATATTTTTCATTTTTCATAATGTTTTGAAATATCCTCAATTACTAAAACATCAAAAATGATTTCCTCATTTTTTTTGTTTATTGTAAAAATCAACCGGTATTGTTTATTTAACCGGATTGAATATTCATTTTTACGTTTGCCTTTAAGTTTTTTTAAATTTAGACTTTTGAAATATCCCAGTTCATCAATTGAATCAGCAGCAATTAATAGTTGAATTTTCTTTTTGTATTGCTTTATGACCTCTTTCTGAAATGGAATTTTCCCTTTTATTTCATCTAAAGCAGTGACGTAAAAATCTTTTAATTCATTTGTTTTGAATTGAATTTTCACCTGGTAAAATTACAAATAAGTTTACAAATATGAAAACTTTTGTGGTTTTTAAAAGTATATAGTTGCGAGAGTGTTTCAGGCTAATGTAAACCAATCGCGCATCACTTTTTCTTTGCCTTTGTCTTTTTTGTGCCAGAAAATGTTTTTATGGTTATCGTAATCGTATTCTTTTTCGTATTCCCTGATGTTTTGAACGATGTCTTTCAATGCAGTAATTATTAAATGCACCTCTTCATTTGTCATTGTGGGGTGAAGCGACCACCGCACCCAACCTGGTTTTTCTGAAAGGTCGCCGTGATTGATTTTTTCGGTAATTTCCTGCGATTGTTCCTGGGTTACTTCCAGCAGGAAGTGCCCGTAAGTCCCGGCACATGCGCAGCCACCACGGGTTTGAATGCCGTATTTGTCGTTCAGGATTTGAACTACCAGGTTGTAATGAATGCCTTCAATGTAAAAAGAAATAACTCCCAGCCGGTCGCGCACATTATCGGCCAGTATTTTTAACCCGGGAATTGTGTCGAGGCCTTTAAACGCCAGTTTCAAAAGTTCTTTTTCCCGTTTTTGAATGTTTTCAATTCCCATCTGGTCTTTCAATTCAAATGCGAGTGCTGCCCTGATGGATTGCAGGAACCCCGGGGTTCCGCCATCTTCGCGGGCCTCGATGTCGTCAACATATTTATATTTTCCCCAGGGATTGGTCCAGTCGACTGTGCCACCGCCCGGATTGTCGGGCACCTGGTTTTTATACATCGAGCGGTCGAAAACCAGTACGCCCGAAGCGCCGGGGCCTCCCAAAAATTTATGGGGTGAAAACAACACGGCATCCAGTTTTTCTTTCGGATCTGCAGGATGCATGTCAATTTCGTCGTAAGGCGCCGATGCGGCAAAATCGATGAAACAAACACCACCGAATTCATGCATAATGCGGGCCAGTTCTTTAAACGGGGTGCGCACGCCGGTTACATTTGAACAGGCTGTAAATGCCCCGATTTTAAAAGGCCTGTTGTCGTATTCTTTAAGTTGTTTTCGCAGGTTTTCAGGATTCACAATCATTCCATCGCCGGGTTCAATAATAACCACTTCGGCATTGGTTTCGTACCAGCTGGTTTGGTTGGAATGGTGCTCCATGTGGGTGATGAAAACCACTGGCCGTTCGCGTTCCTCAAAGCATTTCCGGTGCGAAAGTTTTCCGCAGTATTTCAATCCTAAAATTCGCTGGAATTTATTAATGACCGATGTCATGCCAAAACCGGCAGTGATGATAACATCTTCGGGCCCGGCATTGACATGTTCTTTTATAATTTGATGTGAGCGGTGATAAGCGTGTGTCATCAGTAAACCGGTTTCGCTGGTTTCAGTGTGGGTGTTCCCCACAAATGGCCCAAACGCGTGGTTGATTTTATCTTCGATGGGTTGATACAACCGGCCGCTGGCAATCCAGTCGGCATACACAATTTTTTGCTTTCCGAAAGGAGATTCAAATTCCTGATCGATGCCTACAATGTTTTTCCTGAATTGACCAAAATAATTATCCAGCTTATCCATTCATTTCAATTTTGAAATACAAATTAAGTGACTTTTGTGAAAAGAATTGCAGTGTAAATATCATAAAACTTCGTTGTCGGTTTACAACTATGAATTAAACAGGATACGTTATGTTTAAGGAAAATATTTGTAAATATCTTCGTAGTCCGGTTTCTGCCATTTCGTCATATATCGCCGTTGGCATACGGTTTGAACTTAGGGGCAAAACAATTTTAAAAGTAATATTAAAACCGAAAAAATATGCAAACAGGAAAAATTGGCGTAACCAGTGAAAATCTGTTCCCCATTATTAAAAAATTTCTTTATTCCGATCATGATATCTTTTTACGGGAAATTGTTTCGAATGCGGTTGACGCTACCCAAAAGTTAAAAACGCTGGCTTCGAAAGGCGAGCACAAAGGCGACATATCCGATTTGAAAGTGCGGGTGAAACTCGATAAGGATGCCAAAACCATTACGGTTTCCGATAACGGAATCGGGATGACGGCGGAAGAAATCGAGAAGTACATTAACGAGATTGCTTTCTCAGGCGCCAACGATTTTTTGGAAAAATATAAAGATGATGCCAACGCTATAATCGGCCACTTCGGACTGGGTTTTTACAGTTCGTTCATGGTTTCGAAAGAGGTGGATATCATCACAAAATCGTATAAAGAAGGTTCGAAACCTGTTAAATGGACATGCCAGGGAACTCCGGAATTTACACTGGATGAAGTTGAAAAAGAGGAGGTGGGCACCGACATTGTGATGCACATCAACGAGGATTCGGAAGAGTTTCTGGATGAAAACAAAATCAGTGAAATCCTCGATAAATACTGTAAGTTCCTGCCGGTGCCGGTTGTTTTTGGAAAACAAAAAGAGTGGAAAGACGGGAAAGAAGTTGAAACCGACAAGGACAACCAGATTAACGACACCGAGCCCGCGTGGACAAAAATGCCTGCCGACCTGAAAGACGAAGATTACAACAACTTCTACCGCAGGTTATACCCAATGGCCGACGAGCCGCTGTTCCACATCCACCTGAATGTGGATTACCCGTTCAACCTCACCGGAATTTTGTATTTCCCAAAAATCAAAAACAATTTTGAGGTACAGAAAAATAAAATCCAGTTGTACAGCAACCAGGTTTTTGTAACCGACTCGGTGGAAGGCATTGTTCCTGAATTCCTGACACTGCTGCACGGGGTGCTCGATTCGCCGGATATTCCGCTGAACGTTTCGCGTTCCTATCTGCAAAGCGATTCGAATGTGAAAAAAATCAGCAACCACATTACAAAAAAAGTGGCCGACCGGTTGAGTGATATTTTCAAAGAAAACCGCGAAGATTTTGAGAAGAAATGGGACGACCTGAAAATATTCATTGAATACGGAATGTTGACCGATGATAAGTTTTACGACCGGGCCATGAAATTCTTCCTGTTTAAAAATACCGAAGGGAAATATTTCACTTTCGAAGAATATGAAAAGCTGATTAAAGAAAGCCAGACCGACAAGGATAAAAAAGTGGTTCACCTTTACACCACCAATCAGGAAGAACAATACACATTTGTGGAAGAAGCCCGTGCCAAAGGCTACGATGTGCTGATTCTGGACGATGTGCTTGCTCCGCACCTGATTAACCGGTTCGAGCAAAAACAAACCGACACCAGCTTTGTGCGTGTGGATGCCGATGTGGTGGAAAACCTGATTAAGAAGGAAGATTCGGAAAAAGAAGAACTTTCGTGGGAAGAAAAACAGGAACTTTCGCCGGTTTTCCAGGCTGTTTGTCCTGAAAAAAATGATCATACTTTCATTGTCGATTTCAAGGATTTGGGCGAAAATGCCAGTCCGATGGTAATTACCCGCAGCGAATTTATGCGCCGCATGAAAGACATGAGTGCTGCCCAGGGCGGAATGAATTTTTACGGCGATATGCCCGACAGCCTGAACCTGGTGGTGAACACAGCCCATCCGCTGGTGAAAAAGGTGATTGAAGCAAAAGATAAAAAACTGAGCAGCCAGCTTGAAAAAATGAATGCCGGCATTGCCGCCAAAAAAGCAGAGGCTGAAAAACTCGAAAAAGCCAAAGAGGGCAAAAAAGAGGAAGAAGTTCCGCAGGCCGACAAAGAAAAGCTGGAAAGTGTGAACAAGGAACTGGCAAAGCTTGAAGAAGAAAAACGGAAAAAACTTTCCGACTTTGGCAAGAAAAACAAATTGGCCAAACAAATGGTTGATTTGGCGCTCCTGGCCAACAACATGCTCAAAGGTGCCGATTTGGATAAATTTGTGAAAAGAAGTGTTGAGTTGATTAAATAACGAAGGAAAGAATGTGAATTCGTAAAACGCCACATGTTCATCAGACAGGTGGCGTTTTTTTGTGAGAATTATTATCTTTGAGAAAAAGAGCAAAATGGAAACATTGATAATACAAGGTAAATCAGCTTCAAAAGCGAAGTTATTAATGAAGCTGGCAAAAGAATTTGATTTTTCTGCT
>JBMCIT010000111.1:0-5211 GCA_048616715.1 Tangfeifania sp.
TGGACGCTGCTGGGGGAATAGGATTTTTCGGTCGTCATTAATTCTTTCACTATTGTCAGGGAAAAAAAAAGGTCTGCAGACAAGCCACAGACCTTTTTGATACTAACTAAATCAAACCTATGAAAAAAAGCGAATTTATTTGTTAAGTACGAAACTGGTGTTATTCATAATTTGGATTTTGCACCATGTTTCCCTGGCTTAAATCTATTTGCACCTGTGGAATTGGCATGTATTCATGTTTCCCTTTTACAAAAGCAGCGTTTGTAAGATGAGATCGTATTTGTTTTTCTGATTCAAAATAACTGTTCATTACTTCTGCCGCAATTCCCCATCGTACCAGGTCGAAGAACCGATGGCCTTCGTGTGCAAACTCCAGCCGCCGCTCAGCTCTGAGTGCTTCAATGGCATCATTTTTTGAAGCAAAAGGATGCGTGTAAATATCAATTGAATAATTGCCTGCATCTGCTGTACCGTCCATTGTTGTTACGTAAGTTCCTGTTTTAGCCCGGTTTCGAACCATATTTATATAGGTGCGTCCCGTTTCCAAATCATCTGTTTCAATAGCCGCTTCCGCTCTCCACAACAATACATCAGCATACCTGATTATATAATAATTTAAAGCAGTAATATAAGGCCAAACGGTTAAGTAATGGGGAGAATTTGTCGAGAGCATCCGCTTTTTGGGGCTATACGGACCATATACCGATGCCTCACGTGGAGTCCAATTGTAAACCTGTAAATCCAGATAGGGTATGCCCGGTCTGGCAAGGGTATGATCAATACGCGGATCAACACTATCATCAACGTTCTGAACCGTTCCGTCTTCGGGCAACCCATTAGTACCGGTTTTAAATGCATCAACCAGGTTTTGTGATGGCCGAAGAAATCCATAACCTGGGTAGGGGCCGCCCGGAGCCATTAATCTGTCACCGATTGAACCATTATAATTATTTGGAGAGCCATCATTAATGGTATGCTGAACTGAAAAAATTATTTCAGGGCCATTGTCATTTTCTGCCAGAAAAATGTCTTTGAAGTTGGCTTCCAGCGCGTATTTACCAGATTTAATAACCTCATCGGCAGCAGTTGCTGCCTCGCTCCATTTCTCCTGGAAAATGTAACATTTAACCAAATAGGCCTTTGCCGCCATTTTAGTTGGCCTTCCTGGTTCATCCTGATTGTCGGGCAGTGTTTGCATGGCAGCTTTAAAATCGTTCTCAATTTTTGTCCATTGTTCGGCATTGCTTAAATCGGAGTTTGAAACTTGATAAAACTTGTCTTTAGTATTAATGGTTTCGTCAATCCAGCAAATATTCCCGTAAATCTTTTTTGCTTCAAAGTGATAATGTCCTCTGAGGAATTGCATTTCAGCAATCCGCTGAGCCTTCAGGTTCGAATCAAAATTTTTACTTTCGTTTAACAGGCGAATGGCAAGGTTTGCCCGGCGAATACCTTCGTACAGTGCCAGCCATTTCCGTTCAACATCGATAATTGTTGAGGGAGTTGTTGCAAAAATTTCCATCAGGTGAATCTGGTTTTGATCGCCGGTTCCGCCTCCGCCTTTATAAGCATCATCGGAAACCACATCGCCAAAAGTCCAGTTTGAAGCCGGTGAGTTAAAAGCATTCGAAGCCTGGTCGAACTGCCCGTTTAAAACAGAATAAGCTGAAATAATTGTACTTTCAATGTTCTCGGGTGTGAGTATCTGGGAAGGCGACAATTCACCTACCGGACTTTCATCAAGGAAATTTTCGCTGCATCCGGCAACCAGTATCAGCAATATTAAAAATGAAATTGTATTCTTCATAATGTTTTTTCTTTTTGAAATTGAAAATTAAAATTTAAGGTTCAGGCCAACCATGAAAGTTCTGGACGGAGGGTACAGTCCACGGTCAACACCGATGTCGAGATTCCGGTGTTCCGATGAATAGCTTTGCAACCCCACTTCCGGGTCAAGCCCTTCATAACCGGTAATTGTAAACAGGTTTTGCGCCTGCACATAAACCCTCATGTTGGAAGCTTTCAATTTTCTTGCAAGTTCGTTGAAAGTATAACCAACTGTGAGGGTTTTTAGTCTCAGGTAAGAGGCATCGGAAATATAATAGGATGAAGGACGGATGTTGTTGTTTGGATCGTCGAGCGACAAACGGGGAACCGTTCCGTTGGGATTCTCGGTACTCCAGGCATCCAGCGTACGGTCGAGTTTGTTATATGCTGAAAGATTGTAAAAATCGCCATAATACCGCGTCAAATCCCATACATCGTTTCCAACTGTTCCATTTAAAAAGAGTGAAACATCGAAATTTTTGTATTGTGCTCCCAGATTTAACCCAACAGTAAAATCGGGATGAGGATTTCCGATAAAATCACGGTCGTCTCCATCGAGGTCTCCATCGTTGTCAACATCTTCAAACCTTAAATCTCCGGGTTGCGCATTCGGCTGTACTTTGTGAGCATCAATTTCCGACTGGTTTTGGAAAATTCCCAGGCTGCGGTATCCAAAAAAAGATGAGATGGGCTGACCAACCATCGAACGCGAAGTTTCCTGGTCGAAATTAACGCTGTGCAAATAGGCACTCGGAAGAGCAATAAATTCTATGTCATCCGGGAGGCTTGTCAATTCATTCTTAACCTTCGAGAAATTCAACCCCGCATTCCACGAAAAATCGTTGACTTGTTTACTTTGAAAATCAATTAGTAATTCAAACCCTTTGTTCTGCATTTCGCCCACATTGTCCCAAACCGTTTGGTTGGTTCCTCCGGCAATGGGTGGAAGTGGTCGTTCAAGCAACAGGTCTTTTGTATTTTTTATGAAATAGTCGGCGGTTAAATTTAATCGGTTGTTTAAAAACCCGAGGTCGAACCCAAAATTGGTTTGCACTGTGGTTTCCCATTTTAAATCGACATTTCCATTTCTGGTTTGTGTGAACCCGTTATTTACTGAATTTTGTGCCCCATCAATAGCATAATTGGAGTAATAGGGATTTGAAAAATAGCTTTCGATAGTTGCATACGGGGGAACATCCTGGTTTCCGTTTTGTCCCCAGCCAAACCGGACTTTTAAGTTGCTGATTTTTTCTGTTGAGAAAAAATCTTCTTCGCTCACACGCCAGCCCAGTGAAAATGCCGGGAAATTTCCCCAATTGTTGTTGCCTAATCTTGACGAACCATCTCTCCGAAATGTAAAGGAAGCAAGGTAACGTTCATCAAAAATGTAATCAGCTTTTGCCATGTAAGAAATCAACGACCACCGTGAACCCGACCCACTGTTTTTCTGACTTCCTCCATCGCCGGCGTTCAAAAACCTGAAGTTTTCATCTTCAAAGGGAAACCCTTCACGCGAAGCATTAAAGTATTCGTAAGTGGATTCAATGGATTCCATCCCTGCCAAAACATCCACCTGGTGTTTGTCAAATTTAGCTGAGTAATTTAGCGTGTTTGTCCATACCCATTCAAACCGCTGGCTGTATTGGTTCGAGAGCGTGCTGATTGTTGAAGGATTATGTGCTCCGGTTTCCTGAAATTTAGGATTAAAATTCCGCCGGTAACTGGTTCCGTAATCGACCCCGAAATTTGTTTTAAAAGTCAGGCCATCAAGTATTTCCAGTTCAGCAAAAACATTTCCAAAAAGTTTAAGTTGTTTGCCCGTATTGTCCTGACTGTGATATAATTCTGCCAATGGATTCCGGATATCACTTAAAAAAGCGCCTGCAAAATTTCCGTCAACATCATAAACCGGCGCTATTGAGGGATATTTGTAAGCATCATAAACTACTCCTCCCAAAACGCTGTTTGTTGAAGTTCGGTTCGACCAGGAATGTGCCAGCGACAAATTTTCGCCAATTATCAGCCGATCAAAAAAAGTGGACTGAGAGTTAAATCTTACAGAAACACGTTCAAAATCGGTATATTTAATAATTCCTTCCTGGTTGTAGTACCCCATTGATAAGTTATAAAACGAATCGCCCTTCCCTTTCGAAATATTCAGATTGTGCGATTGAACCAACGCAGACTGCATAATTTCATCAACCCAGTTTAAATCGGTTGATGGTACTTTGTTTTTCGCATCCAAAAATTGAGGGATTGTTGCAGTTGGGCCGCTGCCGTAAATGTCATTTGCCGGTGTTTTTCCATCGTTGAAGTGAGCCTCCCAAAGTAAATCGCCATATTGCTGAGCCGATAAGGGATTGAGCTGATTTGCTGCACTTTGAACTCCAACGTAAGAATCAAGACTGATTGCAGCTTCTTCGTTCATCCCTTTTTTTGTAGTAATAATAATAACACCATTGGCAGCCCGCGACCCGTAAATAGAAGCCGAAGCGGCATCTTTTAAAACCTGCAGCGATTCAATATCGTTGGGGTTAATCATGTTTATTCCGGACTCAACGGGAACGCCGTCGATAATATAGAGCGGGTCGTTGTTTCGAATGGTACTAAATCCCCGAATACGCACCGATACACCTCCACCTGGCGAATAATCGCCAATTATACTTACTCCCGGTACCCGTCCCTGCATCATTTGGTCCACTCCGGCAACGGGAATATTCGAAATATCTTCAACCTCAACTACAGATACTGCACCGGTCAGGTCTTTCTTTTGCTTGATGCCGTAACCAACAGCTACTACTTCGGTTAACCAGGTTGATTCTTCAGCAAGCACCACGTCGATAACAGATTGATTTGCAATGTTGATTTCATTTGTTTCCATTCCAATAAATGAAAAAACAAGGGTTTGGGCGTTTTGTGTTTTTCCAATTTGATATTCCCCTTCGGAATCAGTTACCGTTCCTGTTGAAGTTCCTTTTATAACTACGGAAACCCCCGGCAGCGGAGTCCCTGATTCGTCGGTCACTTTTCCGGTAATTTGTCCGGTGGGCTGCTGCCCGAATTCATTTGAATTTTGATGATGTTTAAAATCGTTTCCATTGGCAAACTGCAACATAATAAGCTGCAAAAGCATGATGTACAACAGCTTTTTTGAAACAACGTTAAATTGCTTACGTAATTTTTCTTTCATAATTTTGTACTACTTAATTTTTTAAAAATTTATTTTTTAGCCTGCATTTGGGTCGAAGCTTATGCAGGTTTTTTTTATTAAAATTGATGTCAATCTACCATAGGCATTTTGATTTTGAATTTGGGAGCAAAAAAAGGATTCATATATTACCTCAATCTTAAATCGCCATTAATGTTTTATTGCAGATCAAATAA
>JBMCIT010000112.1:0-5158 GCA_048616715.1 Tangfeifania sp.
TTTAAAATTGATTACCTTGCAACCCGAAAAAATTATTAATTCAACAGAATTATGGCAAGTAAAAGGGAACTGAAAAAAGATATCGATTTGCTGATGTCGCTGGTTTTAAATGACTGTTTTTACATATTGGAGTACAACCGGAAAGTTGACCGTGAGGCGGTGATGGAAATTGCGGCTGATGTAGTTCGGAAGCATCGCGATTTCCGTTTGCGGGTGAACCATCCCGACGGAAAAGACAACCCCAGGCTGGTGAAAAAATATTACAGAAATTTAAATGCCGACCTGCTTGCTGCTACCGACGAAGCGCTCGAAAAATTATCGGCCGAAGTAAAAAAAGTTGCTTAGCCTTTTTTCTCCAACAGTTTAAATGATTTTTGTGCAACTATTTTTCCGTTATGGAAAGTGGTAAGTTTCCATTCGCCTAATTTGTCGTGGAGAGGTTCCCACACACAATCGCCAAGGTAGAAAATGTAGTCGTTGGTGCGGATAAATTCTTCGCCTTCAAATGGCGGTGCAATTTCACCGGCGCTGTTTTTAAAAGGCGGATGATCAATTCTGAAAGTCAGGGTTTCTCCTTTCCCTTGTTTGATATGCAACACATACCCAAACTCAGTTCCTGATTCTGCTTCTATTTCAGTAGTGAAGTGAAGAATTTTGGGAATGTCTTTTTCTTCACGATTCCACTTTGAATATTCTCCAAAGCTGTAAATCTCAAAAACCGGTTTTCGCTTTCTCATAATTAAAAATGCTGGCAAATTTAATTTACGACTTATTCAATTATCATATTTTCTGCTACTTTTGCAACGAATCTTTAACAGGTGTGGTTACCATTCAGAAAAATATAAAATTTTGGTTTGTTATTGTCCTGCCGGTATATTTTTTTATCGCTCAGAACAGTATTCAAAACAAACATACCCACTTTTATTCCAACGGAATTGTGGTTACCCACTCACACCCCATCGACAGTGACGAAGAACAGCCTGTTAACGACCACGATCACACCCAAACAGAAATTGTTTTTTTTCAGCAACTGAATTTCGATTTTTACACAACCCCACCGGAGCTTAGGATCAATAAGCGTGAATTAATTGTTGTAAGCAAATACTTTATTGCTGATGACAATAAATACAAATTTGCCCTTTTACAGGAACCTTTCAAAAGAGGCCCTCCCGGTTATTTTCATTCCGTTTAAGGCGTGCCGGCTTAATTTCTTTTCAAGCCGGCTGTTTCATCCGAATTACAAAATCCCAACATATAGGGATTTCGAATTTGAAACATGCCACCTATTTTTGCTTATCAAAAAATGTGAGCCAAAAATCAATTATTTAACGTGAACGAAAATTCACAAAACCAGATTCTAAATGAAGTTTTTATTTAATGTATTTATTCTTGTAAGTTTTGTTTTTCTTATTTCACCGGTTGCCAATGGCGACGAACCAGATAAAAGACCGAAAACCGATGCCATGCTTTTTGGTGATGTTAAATCAGAAGGTGAACACATTCCGTTTGCAACCATTGCCATTGAAGGAACAAGTATTGCCGTAGCTGCCGATGCTACGGGGCACTTCAAAATGACCGATTTGCCGTTAGGTAAACATACAGTGGCTGTTTCTGCTGTGGGCTACAAAAAATTCAAAAAGGAAGTTGAATTAAAAGCAAATGAAGGTTTAACACTTTATGCGGTACTGGAACCCGACAACATTGGCATAGAACAGGTGGTGGTTTCGGCCGACCGTAACGAAAAGAGCCGCAAAGAAACGCCGTCGATTGTTAACACCATCAATCCGAAATTATTTCAGCGCACACAAAACGTTACGTTAGCCGAAGGGCTGAGTTTTTCGCCGGGATTGCGCATGGAAAATAACTGCCAGAACTGTGGTTTTTCGCAGATAAGAATGAACGGACTGGAAGGCCCCTACTCCCAGATTCTGATCAATTCCCGTCCCATTTTCAGCGGGCTGGCCGGGGTTTACGGCCTCGAACTCATTCCTGCCAATATGATTGAACGGATTGAAGTTATCCGTGGCGGAGGGTCTTCCATGTATGGCAGCAATGCCATTGCCGGAACCATTAACCTGCTTACAAAAGACCCCATTGCCAATGTTTTTTCAGCATCGGTACAGCAGGCTTACAATGGCGTTGGTGAAAATAACGATGCTTCAGGCGATTACAACATCAGCCTGAACAGTTCGCTTGTGAGCGACGATTATAAAACCGGTCTGAGTTTGTTTGGGTTCCACCGCAAACGCGATCCGTTCGATGCCAACAGAGATGGATTTTCAGAATTGTCTTCAATCGATAACCTCACTGTTGGAACCCGCATTTACCAAAGTGTAGCAACCCGCGGAAAAATTACACTCGATTATTTCCACATTAAAGAATTTCGACGCGGGGGCAATGATTTTGAATTGCCGCTACACGAGGCCGACATTGCAGAAAGTGTCGATCATCATATAAATTCGGGCGCCATTAATTTTGATTTGCTGATGCGCGACCACGACAAGTTCTCTGTTTTTGCTTCGGCCCAGGGAGTCAACCGCGATTCGTATTACGGTGCAGAGCAGGATTTATCGGCCTACGGAGAAACTGAAGACCTTACCCATTCAATAGGAGCACAATATATTCGGCACGTGGATCACCTGTTGTTTTCGCCCGCCGATATTATTGCCGGGCTGGAAACAAACGGCAGTAACCTGACCGATACAAAACTGGGATATTTTAACCCGGAAACAAATTCCCATGCAGGCAATACATTGATTGCCGATCAGAAAATATCCACGCAGGCAGCTTTTCTTCAGTCTGAATGGAAAACTGACAAACTGGCTTTTAGCGCCGGACTGCGCTTTGATCATTACAATATTTCCAATGAAATACAATCGGATGAAAAAGTAAATGGCGATGTGCTGAGCCCTCGAATTAGCCTGCTTTACAATTTAGCAGACAACATTCAGTTCCGGACCGGATTTGCCCGCGGATTTCGTGCACCTCAGATTTTTGATGAGGATCTTCATATCGAAACTTCCGGTTCACGTCAGGTGTTGCACCGAAATGCAAACGACTTAAAACAGGAATCTTCAAACAGTTTTACGGCTTCGCTCGATTTTTCAAACTTTAATGGCGGATGGCAATACCAGTTTCTTGCAGAAGGTTTTTATACGCAGCTAATCGATCCGTTTGCCAACGAGTTTGGCGAACCAAACGAAGAAGGAGTAGTTGTATACACACGCGTAAATGCCGAAGAAGGTGCCAAAGTAATGGGCCTGAATCTTGAGATGAATGCTTCGCCATCCAATTATGTCCAGTTACAATCGGGATTTACATTTCAGAAAAGCAGGTACGAAGAAGCACAGGAGTTTAACGAAACACGGTTTTTCAGGACACCAGACACCCACGGTTATCTCAGCCTGAACTACAGTCCTGCTCCTCTATTCGACATTGCTGTTACCGGAAATTATACCGGCCCGATGCTGGTTCCCTATTTTGGGCCACGCCTTGAAAACCCGGAAAATGGAAAACTAAATAAATCTGATTCATTTTTTGAAGCCGGGGTTAAACTTACCTACGATATCAGGATTACTGAAACTGTGGAGGTACAGTTGAACGGAGGTGTTAAAAACCTGTTTGACAGCTACCAGGATGATTTCGATACCGGAATCAACCGCGACCCGGCTTATATTTACGGACCGTTGTCTCCCAGGACCATTTATTTCGGGCTTAAAATCGGAAATTTTTAAACACAGGTAAAAAATCTTTTTTATTGAAAAGCTGTTCAGGTTACCGAACAGCTTTTTTTATTTGCTTCAGCACAAAAGATTTGTAATTTTGCGCCGTTCATTGTATAAGAAGCTCTTACTTAAAATATCGGAAATGAGTGAATTGGATGACCAGAAAAAATTAAAGGCCAAAGAAAAAAGAAACAACATAATCGTTATCGTTCTGGCGGTAATACTTGTGGTGTTGGGAGTTCTCTATTTTATGCAGAACAGGGAACACCGCGTTATTGTGAATGAATTGAATACTGAGAAAGATTCGATCCAGACAGAGTTAAACCAGATGGTTGAAAGCTATGATTCGTTATCAACTGAAAGCGATACGTTAAACGAACAGTTGTATGTTGCGCAAACCAAAGTAAAGGATTTGCTGCTGGAAATTGAGCAAACCAAAAAAGTAAGCTTCGAAAAAATCGATGCTTACCAGCAACAGGTAAGTACATTGCGGGGCATCATGCGCGATTTTGTGGTTCAGATAGATTCGCTGAACCAGCGTAACGAGGAATTAATGGCCGAAAACCGCGAAGTGAAGGAGCAGTTTAAGCGTTCAGAGACTGAAAAGCAGCAGTTAAGCGAAGAAAAAAATCAATTGGAACAAAACCTGCAGCGGGCATCGCGGTTGCAGGTCCGCAACTTTATTGTGGAGCCGCTGAATGTGCGCAGCAAGAAAACCAAATTTGCGCGCCGGGTGGAAAAAATTCGTGCCTACTTTATTTTAAGCGAAAATGTGGCTGCCAAACGAGGCCCCAAAAACATTTATGCACGAATAATGCGCCCCGACCAGTTGCTGATGCTTAAGTCTGAGGATAACACATTTAAGTTTGAAGACCTGAAAATACAGTACTCTGCCATGCGCGAAGTTGTTTACGAAGGCCACGATTTGCCGGTGGCTATTTTCTGGGACAATTCAAACGAACCCGATTTAATGCCCGGTGAGTATACCGTCGACCTCTTTGCCGACGGTTTCAACATCGGAACCACTACTTTTGAACTCAGGTAATTTTTCAGGCATGCATAAAAACCGGGCTGGTTACATTTGCCAGTTTAAGTAAGTTGTCTGTTTCCTCTCCCGAAATGGGCTCATATTCATTCATAAACTCCAGCGCTTTCAGGAAAAGTGTATTTTTGCCGGGTGGAACTGCTGCTGTTACATTTTTTGACAGCGTAAATTTCAGCGCCATTTTCATGATGTCTTCTTCCAAAATGGGCCGGTACCAAACATTCTTGTAAAGTTTTTGTTCGCCGTCTTTTAAACGTGTTAATGCCATTGCTTTAAGCGCCAGAATTCCCATTCCGCGTTTTTCGGCTTCGGCATATACCTGTGGCCCGAAATCGCCGGCATGCCAGCACGCAAAGTTGATGGGAAACAACACCGAATCGAAATCGTA
>JBMCIT010000113.1:0-5137 GCA_048616715.1 Tangfeifania sp.
ATGTAAAGCGGGGCCGGCAGCATAGTGCGCACCCTGATAAAGCTGTATCGGTTGTTGATTTGCAATGCGATAAAAGCCAGGACCACAAGGATAATTAGCGAAGCTATGCTTTGCAGCAACGCTGCCTCTTTAAACAGGCGGGCAATGGGCTGATAAAGCAGATTTTGTGTTTCGCCCCGGTAAAATGAATAAATTTGCGGGTTAATCAGACTTTTAATCCAAACTACTACTGCCAGCAGCGGAAACAGGATGTAATTGACAGCCCGGTTTGATTTTAATATGCGAAGTATCATTTTTACAAATCGAAGCCTAAATCTTTGCGGTAATATTTTTTATCGAACTGAATAATTTCTGCGTTCCGGTATATATTCCCAAGTGCTTCAATCTTGTTGCTTCCCATAGAACTCACTGCGAGCACACGCCCACCGTTTGTCAGCACTTTGTCTCCTTCGGTTTTTGTTCCTGCGTGAAAAACAATGCTGTTGGAAACCAGGTGGAGACCGGTAATTTCTTTTCCCTTTTCGTAGCTGCCGGGGTAACCTCCCGAAACCAGCATTACTGTTGCAGCTACCTGCTCATCAATTTCAATTTCTTTTTCATATAGAGTTCCATCGGCTGCTCCTTCAAGCAATTCCACAAAATCTGATTTAATCCTTAGCATTACAGCTTCGGTTTCCGGATCGCCCATGCGCACATTGTATTCAATTACAAAAGGATCTCCCTTCACTTCAATTAACCCAAAAAAAATAAATCCTTTATAATCGATATCTTCCAGGCGCAATCCGCTAATTGTAGGTTCAATTATTCGTTTTTCAACTTTTTGCATGAACTCGTAATTGGCAAACGGAACCGGTGAAATGGCCCCCATTCCGCCGGTATTCAGCCCGGTGTCGCCTTCGCCAATGCGTTTGTAGTCTTTTGCTTCAGGAAGTATTTTGTAATCCTGCCCATCGGTTATCACAAAAACCGAAAGTTCAGTGCCACTTAAAAATTCTTCAATAACCACCTTGTTGCTCGCCTCTCCAAATTTACCTTCCAACATCTCCTTCAGCATAATTTCAGCTTCTTCAGGTTTGTCGATTATCAGCACCCCTTTTCCGGCTGCCAGTCCGTCGGCTTTCAAAACGTATGGCGGTTTCATCGATTTCAGAAATTCAATTCCTTCGCCGGTATTGCTTTGGTTTACAGTTAAATATTTAGCAGTAGGAATATTGTGGCGCATCATAAAATCTTTTGCAAAATCTTTACTGCCTTCCAGCAGTGCGCCGTCTTTTTTTGGGCCAACCATTTTTACATGCTGCAACTCCGCATCTTCAGCAAAAAAATCACCAATCCCCTCATCGAGCGGTATTTCGGGGCCAACCACCACCATGTCGATTTGGTTTTCCAGAACAGCATTTTTGAGATTTTTAAAATCGGAAACACCCACCTCCAGGTTTTCACCCAACTCTGCGGTTCCTGCATTTCCGGGAGCAAAAAAAAGCTTCCCGGTTTTTTCACTTTGCTTGATTTTCCACCCCAGGGCATGTTCGCGGCCACCGGAGCCTGTCACCAGAATGTTCATTTTTTAATTCGGATTATAGGATTCCATATGCTGTTGCATCTGTTCGCCGATTTCGGCAGCCAATTCCTCTGCGCCGTTTTGGCGTGCTGTTCTTTCCATGCGCTGCAGGTAAAACATATTGCGCTGAATTTCCTGGTTGATATCCTGCGCTTGCCTGAATTTTGGTTCGAGCGAAAAGAAATAATTCAGTTCGTCGTTGAAATCAGCCAGGGCATCTCTGAAAATTTCAGTTCCTTTCTCAGCGGCTCCTGCTTCAAAATAATTTGATGCAATTTGAATGGCAAAAAACTCGTAGGGAACAATTTCAGGAGGAACGAGCTCGAAGCAGCGATCGATAACAGCAATTGCGGAATCCATTTTTCCTTCGGCAATCAGGCCGCCGGCCAACCGTCCGAAACTGTTGCGGATGTTAGTCATCATCCGGCGGTTATTTTCATCGATATAAACATCCGGATCGTTCATGTTTCCATATTCAAACTTGTTCATCAAATTGTCATACATGAGCCCGGTGGCCACTGTTCCGTAAGCCATCTGTTCTCCGGTATTTTCGCCTTTAATCGGAACCAGCCGGTAGGCAAATCCTTCCACCTGGAAATAATCAGACAGGTTCATGTACTTGTTTTGCCCAACTGTAATTGCCCAGTAAATGGGGCGTTCCCAGTTGTTTGTGGCGAGCAGGTCGAGAATCATCATCTCATCTTTCGATATATAATTTTTATCCGACAAATCAATGGTGATTGTATCCACAATTTTATCGTAATCCTCAGGCGAAACAACGTTGTTATCGATAACTGCCTGCTTGTCGATTTTAAAGCTCAACACCTTTTTCGGAAGGTACGAAGCGTTGTCGGCCTGAGGGAGTTTGGTCGCCGGGTTATCGTCTGCAATAAAATCTACTGCTTCTTTCAGGCCTATCGTTGTCCGGGAAATCCGTGGATTATCCATCAGGTAAACCAGGTCGCGTGTTCCCTGCCGGTATTTTTCTTCCTTCATTGAAAAAGGCAATGGCTCTGATTCATAAGCCTGATGCTGCATCTGGTTGATGTACCAGTCGGTTTGCAGGTAGCTGAGGTTGCACACCCGCACATCGGTGCGTACGCCTTCCACTTCCTGGTTGTACCAGAGCGGAAAGGTGTCGTTGTCGCCATTGGTAAATATTATTCCGTTTGGCTGGCAGGTTTTCAGGTAATTGGCACCTAGGTCGCGGGCTGTATAACGCCCTGAGCGGTCGTGATCGTCCCAGTTCTCGGCAGCCATAATTCCGGGGACCAAAACCAGTGTAACCACTCCGGCCAACCCACCTGCAATGGTTTCGGGCATATATTTTTTGAGTCCTTCGATAATGCCCAGCACACCGAGCCCAATCCAGATGGCAAAGGCGTAAAACGAACCTGCATACGCATAATCACGCTCACGTGGCTGGTGCGGGGACTGGTTCAGGTAAATCACAATGGCAAGCCCTGTCATAAAAAACAACAGGAACACCAGCCAGAGTCCTTTCTTACCTTCCCTTCCTTTATTGTACTGGAAGAATATTCCAAGTAATCCGAGCAGCAATGGCAGGAAATAGTAAGTGTTTCTGGCTTTATTATTTGCATATCGCGCCGGCAGGTTATCCTGATCGCCCAGGCGCCATTCATCAATGAACTTGACACCGCTCAGCCAGTTGCCGTCGAGCACGCCTCCGTGCCCCTGAATATCGTTTTGCCGGCCTGCAAAATTCCACATTAAATAGCGGAAATACATGTGCCCTACCTGGTAACGGAGGAAAAAACGCAGATTTTCGCCAAAAGTGGGTTTAACAATGGTTTCAGTTTCGCCGCTTTCATTACGGTGCTGAATCCGGCGGCCCTGAACTTTTCCCCATTGCTGGTAATCCTGGGCATGAACGGGGTCCATACTGCTCCACATCCGTGGAAAGAAAGTAGTGAATTTATCGTCGTAATTCGGATGCACACGGTGGTCGGTTACCACATATTTCCCGTCAATCTGCGAACGTATAGCTTTCCCCTCGGTGTAGCGATCCTGTGGATTAAGCGGCGAATTGTAATACTGTCCGTAAAACAACGGACGTTCGCCGTACTGCTCCCGATTAAGATAGCTTAACAGAGAGAAAACATCGTTTGGACTATTTTGATCCATAGGAGGCTTGGCCGACGAACGAATGATGATTAAAGCAAACGAAGAATACCCGATAAGTATTACAGTAACTCCAACAATTACCGTGTTCCATAAAACCAGGTTCTTTTTAATGGTATAGCGTATGCCATAAACAATTGCTGCAATAATCAAGGCAATGTAAAATAACGCACCCGATTTGAAAGGAAGCCCGAAAGTGTTTACAAACAACAGCTCGAACCATGAAGCAACGGTGACCACGCCGGGAATAATTCCGTACATGATTACGCCGAGTAACACAACTGAAATAACAAGCGCTGCAATGATTCCATTCCGGCTGACTTCATATTTTCTGAAATAATAGACAAAAACAATAGCCGGAATTGCCAGCAGGTTCAGTAAGTGAACCCCGATTGAAAGTCCAATAATATAAGCGATAAAAATAAGCCAGCGGTTGGCATGTTTATCATCGGCAATGTTTTCCCATTTCAAAATGGCCCAGAAAACAATGGCGGTAAGCAACGAGGAAGTTGCATAAACTTCGCCTTCGACGGCCGAAAACCAAAATGTATCGGAAAAAGTATACGCCAAAGCTCCCACAAAACCGGCCGCTGTAATTGAAACTGTATGGCCGGCGGTTGGAGTTTCGCCGTTGCTTACAATCAGTTTTTTAGCCAGGTGAGTAATGGTCCAGAATAAAAACATAATGGTAAAAGCACTTGCCAATGCCGACATTGCATTCACCATCATTGCAACATTTTCAGGACCGGCAAAAAGTGTAAAAAACCTTCCGAGAATCATAAAAACCGGGGCTCCCGGAGGATGGCCCACTTCCAGTTTAAAAGCTGTTGTAATAAATTCACCGCAATCCCAGAAACTGGTGGTAGGTTCAATAGTCATTAAATAAACAACGGCTGCGATTAAAAATGTAATCCAGCCGGTGACCCTGTTTGTCAGTTTGTATTTCTCCATTTGTAATTGTTTTCTTTGTCGTTCATTTTTTTGTCGGCAAACAAGCCTGCTGCGAAGATAATTGTTTTCGATCAAAATGAAATAACCGGGACTGTTTTTAAAGATTTTATACAACTTCTTTCCCCAATTAATACTTTTTTGGGGAATTATTTAAACCAGCATAATTCCTGAAACAATCCGGCCAGTCTCGATGCCTTCCCTGCGTGCAGAGTAGTATTTGTTTTCTTTTTGAAAAGTACATTCTTCTGAAACCCCGATGTTCCCTTCCTTTAAACCTGCGGCGAGTAAAATTTGCCGATTGGCTTCCCATAGATTGAAATGAAATTTCCCGGATTTGTTTTTTTGAAGCATTTTCCCCGGAAACGGTAGATTTTTTCGCACTTCTTCTACTACCTCGTTGCCCACTTCATAAACTTCCGGCCCTATGGAAGGCCCGATTGCAGCCAGTATATTTTCTGAATTTGAATGGTATTTCTTTTGCAT
>JBMCIT010000114.1:0-5120 GCA_048616715.1 Tangfeifania sp.
AATTCGTTTTTTTACGCTTTACAAATCACTAAATTTGCACTCGGTTTCAGGAAAATAAAATTATAGAAAACAATATATGGCTTTTGTAACCAAAATACTTGGGAAAATCCTGGGAAATAAATCCGAACGGGATATAAAGGAAATCAGTCCGTTGGTTGAAGAGATTAGAAGAGAGTTTGACCGGCTGGAAACCCTTACCACCGACCAGCTTCGTGAAGAAACAGATTCACTTCGAAAGAAAATAAAAGAGGCAGTAAAATCAGAAGAAAATCAGATTGCCGACTTAAAAATACAGGCCGAAGAAGCAGAGGTCCAGGACAGTGAAAAATTTTACGAACAAATTGATAAACTGGAAGAGGTTATCAATGATAAACTGGAGAAAGTGTTGCAGGAGTTGCTCCCCACAGCTTTTGCGATTGTAAAAAAAACAGCGAAGCTGTTCAAGGAGAATGATCGGGTGGAAGTTACTGCCCGCGATTACGATAAAGATTTGGCTTCTTCGCGCGACAGCATTGCAATTAAAGGCGATAAAGCCATTTGGAACAATAAATGGATTGCAGGTGGAACAGAAATTACCTGGGATATGGTGCATTACGATGTTCAGTTAATTGGCGGCATTGTGCTCCATCAGGGAAAAATTGCGGAAATGGCCACAGGGGAAGGGAAAACGCTGGCTGCAACCTTGCCGGTTTTTTTGAATGCGCTTGGAGGCAGAGGAGTTCACATTGTTACTGTAAATGATTACCTGGCAAAAAGGGATGCTGAATGGATGGGGCCGATTTTTGAATTTCACGGACTTACGGTTGATTGTATCGATAAGCATCAGCCCAACTCCGAACAACGCAGAAAAGCATACAACGCTGATATTACTTACGGTACCAATAACGAGTTTGGGTTCGACTATTTGCGCGATAATATGTCGATTAACCCGGAAGACCTGGTGCAACGCAAGCATAATTATGCCATCGTCGATGAGGTAGACTCAGTATTGGTAGACGATGCACGGACGCCGTTAATTATTTCGGGGCCGGTACCAAAAGGCGAACACCAGCAGTTTGAAGAATTGAAAAACTATGTAGAGAAATTGTACAAAGCACAACGCGATTTGGTAAACCGCATTTTTATCGATGCAAAAAAGCTGCTTACAAAAGAAAATGCTACCGATGAAGAAAAAAAGGAAGGCGGATTGCTGCTTTTACGTGCTTATAAAGGATTGCCTAAAAATAAATCCATCATCAAATTTTTGAGTGAAGAGGGCATAAAATCGGTAATGCAGAAAACCGAAAATTTTTACATGCAGGACAATAACAAAAATATGCACATTGTTACTGATCCGCTTTATTTTATTATTGAGGAAAAACAGAACTCGGTTGAGCTTACCGATAAAGGAATTGATCTTATTTCGGAGGGATTTGAAGACCCCAACTTTTTTGTATTGCCCGATATGGGAGCAAAAATGGCCGAACTTGAAAATTCTGATTTGAAAGAAGAAGAGAAAATAGAGAAAAAAGATAAACTGCTCCAGGATTATTCGGTTAAATCAGAACGTGTACACACCATCAACCAGTTGCTGAAAGCCTACACCATGTTCGAAAAAGACACCGAATATGTAGTAATCGACAACAAAGTGAAAATTGTTGATGAGCAAACTGGCCGTATCATGGAGGGGCGTCGTTACTCCGATGGACTTCACCAGGCGATCGAAGCCAAAGAACGTGTGAAAGTGGAAGCTGCTACCCAGACCTTTGCCACAATTACCCTTCAGAATTATTTCAGAATGTACCACAAACTGGCAGGTATGACCGGTACCGCCGAAACTGAAGCCGGTGAATTCTGGGACATCTACAAACTGGAAGTGGTGGTAATTCCAACCAACCGCCCGATAATTCGAGATGACAGGGAGGACCTGGTATTTAAAACGAAACGCGAAAAATACAATGCAGTAATTGATGAGATTGTAAACCTGAACAATGCCGGAAGACCGGTGCTGGTGGGTACAACTTCAGTTGAAATTTCGGAGTTGCTGAGCCGCATGTTGAAAATTAAAGGCATCAAACACAATGTGCTGAATGCAAAATTACACGCCCGCGAGGCTGAAGTAGTTGCCGAAGCAGGCCATACAGGAGGTGTAACCATTGCCACCAACATGGCCGGTAGGGGAACCGATATTAAGCTGACCCCGGAAGTCAGAAAAGCCGGCGGTTTGGCAATTATCGGTACCGAGCGGCACGATTCGCGACGTGTAGACCGCCAGTTACGCGGGCGCGCAGGACGCCAGGGTGACCCGGGATCTTCGCAGTTTTATGTTTCGCTCGAAGACGATTTGATGCGGCTGTTCGGTTCCGGTCGTATTACCGGAGTGATGGACCGTCTCGGGTTGAAGGAGGGGGAAGTAATTCAGCATTCCATGATTTCGAAATCCATTGAACGGGCGCAGAAAAAAGTAGAGGAAAATAACTTCGGAATTCGTAAACGATTGCTGGAATACGACGATGTGATGAACTCCCAGCGCGAGGTAATCTATAAAAAACGTAAACACGCATTATTTGGTGAACGTCTCGAGGTGGACATCCTCAATATGATGTACGATTCAGTGGAAGAACTGGTAAATACATATTACGGAACTGACCAGTTTGAAGATTTCAACCTTGAACTGATGCGGCTGCTTTCAATGGAGTCTCCTGTTTCTGAAGAGGAATTCAAGAAATTGAATGTAAATGAAATTACTGAGAAGATTTATGAAAAAATGATCGACGGCTATAACCGCAAAGTTGAGTCAATAGCTAAACAGGCTTTTCCGGTCATTAAAAATGTGTACGAAACCAAATCGCAGGTTTACAAAAATATTGTCGTTCCGATTTCCGACGGAAAAAGGGTTTTCCAGATTGTTTGCAACCTTGAAAAAGCATACCAGAACAAGGGGAAAGAGCTGGTAAAATCTTACCAGAAACAAATTGTGCTGAACACCATCGATGAATCGTGGAAAGAACAACTCCGTGAGATGGATGACCTGAAACAATCGGTGCAAAATGCCAGCTACGAGCAAAAAGATCCGCTTTTAATCTATAAGTTTGAATCTTTTAACCTCTTTAAAGTAATGGTTGAGAAAGTGAATAAAGATGTCGTCTCAACACTTATGAAAGGGCATATTCCAATTCAGAGCCCTGACCAGGTGCGGGAAGCAGAAACCCGGAAGCGTACCGACATGAGCAGGTACAAAACGCAGAAATCTGATTTGCCCGGCATGAAAAATCCGATGGAAGGTGCCAATGCCCAGACCCAGGAACGCTCAAAACCACAACCTGTGAGGGTAGAAAAAAAAGTAGGCCGGAATGATCCGTGTCCATGTGGAAGCGGAAAAAAATACAAGCATTGCCACGGCAGGGGAGGAGCTTAAAAATATAAACCTAAATTAAGGAAAAATGATAGATTTGCTGAATTATATCCACTGGAATGTAAGCCCCGAATTATTTAATTTAGGCCCGCTTTCCATTCGCTGGTATGGTTTGTTGTTTGCCACTGGTTTTTTAATTGGTTATTACATTGGCGAAAAGATGTTTCGTTCCGAAGGTGTTCCTCAAAAATGGATCGACTCATTGTTTTTCTACATTATTATTGCCACCATAATCGGGGCCAGGCTTGGGCATGTTATCTTTTACGGGTGGGATTACTACTCGCAAAATCCCGGAGAAATTTTAAAAATCTGGCATGGCGGACTGGCCAGCCACGGTGGAGCTGTCGGCATTATTATTGCTATGCTGATTTACTCAAAAAAGGTAACCAAAAGAAATATTTTGTGGACCATCGACCGGATTGTGGTTCCCACCGCTCTCGTAGCTGTTTTTATTCGAACCGGTAACCTCATGAATTCTGAAATTTACGGTGTTCAGACCAACCTGCCGTGGGGGTTTATTTTTGAGCGCAACAATGAAACAGTACCAAAACATCCCACTCAAATTTATGAAGCCCTGTCTTATTTACTTGCTTTTGGCGTGCTCATGTACCTTTATTGGAAAACACGTTCAAGATATAAATTAGGCCTGCACACAGGAGTGTTTTTTATATTCATTTTTGCTTCCCGTTTCTTTATAGAATTTATAAAGGAAGACCAGGAAACATTTGAAGCCGAAATGGCACTAAATATGGGACAGTGGCTGAGCATACCGTTCGTTTTGCTGGGAATATTTTTGATAGTCAGGGCCGTAAAAGTGCCTGAGAAGCATTATGAGAATCCCAAAGAAGGATCCAAAGATTTTAAGAAAAAGAACAGAAAATAATATATTTTGCACTGAAAATGGTTAAAAGGGAATCCGGTGTAAATCCGGAGCTGTACCCGCAGCTGTAAGCTTTTTGTAATTGACAGCATTTTATGTCACTGTCGGCCGGGAGGAAGATGGGAAGGCCGCTGTCAATAAAAAGTGAGCCAGAAGACCTGCCATTTTTAATAAATGCTTTCGGGAATAAAAGCGACGGTTTAAACACCTGAAGTTTTATTTCCCCGTTTTAAAAATGAAGGGGAATGAAGAAATTTAATCTGATTATTTTAGTGATGGTTGCTCCTTTTTGGAGCATAGCCCAAACAAACAGTTTTCGTCTGGTGGAATATTTTCCGGCACCGGGCCAGCACATCAATATTGAGTCGGCAGGCACGCCACAAGCAGCAGAAAATATGACAACCGAAGTGGATAAGCTTGTTTCACTCGGCAGTTTTGGCGGTTATGTTATTTTGAAGTTTGAAAGAGCCTGCGAGAATGATCCTCAAAATCCGTACGGAATCGATTTCACCCTGTTTGGGAATGCATTTGCCGGCTCTTCGGAGCCCGGGGTGGTTTGGGTGATGACGGATGAAAATAAAAACGGATTGCCCGATGATACCTGGTATGAAATTGCCGGAAGCAACCATTTCCATTCTGAAACAAAAAGAAATTACGGGGTTACTTATTATGAAACCGCCACACGCGACATACGGTGGAATGACGATTTTGGGCAATCAGGTTGGGTAAAAGCCAACAGTTTTAACTTGCAGGAATATTATCCGGTGCCTGAATATTTTGCTGATTATCCACAGGATTCTGTGAAATTTACCGGATCACTTTTGTCCCCGGCCATCGACAGTTCAA
>JBMCIT010000115.1:0-5103 GCA_048616715.1 Tangfeifania sp.
ATGTTGTTCCGATCCGTATTCTCAGGTCTTCAATCTTGTAAATATTCTTTAGGGTCTGAATAAATCGTTTCATTACAGTTTACAGTATTTCAGTGGTTCCTTCTAACTTTTCTATTGTTTCTTTGGCAGTGTTTGAAAAGGCATGAGCTTTTACATCGAGTTTGAGGTTCAGTTCCCCCCCACCCAATATTTTAACTTTTTCGTTTTTGGAAACCATGCCTGCACTTACCAAAGTTTCAACATCAATAGAAGTTAACTTCTTTTTTTCAGCAAGTTGCTGTAATACATCAAGGTTGATTGCTTTAAATTCAACCCTGTTAATATTTTTAAAACCCGACTTAGGTACTACGCGTTGCAATGGCATCTGACCGCCCTCGAAACCAACTTTACGGGAGTAACCCGATCTCGATTTCTGGCCTTTATGGCCGCGGGTGGAAGTACCACCTTTGCCCGAGCCCTGTCCTCGTCCAATTCGTTTGCGTTTGCCGGTAGAACCTGATGCAGGTTTTAATTTACTTAAATCCATAATTTCAGCTATTTGAAATATTGTTATACTTCTTCAACACTTAATAAATGCCCCATTTTTTTGGTCATACCAATAATCTGGGGGGTAGCTTCATGCTCAACAGTCTGGTTTAGCTTACGCAAACCAAGGGCGGCCAGCGTTGCTTTCTGCCGCTTTGTTGCTCCAATGCTACTTTTTACCTGGGTAATTTTTAATTTAGCCATAACTGTGTTATCCTTTAAAAACTTTTTCGATTGAAACACCTCTTTGTTCGGCTACCGTATAAGCATCCCTCAATTCGAGCAGGGCTTCCATAGTTGCCTTCACAAGGTTGTGAGGGTTAGAAGAACCCTTGGATTTTGCCAGAATATCGTTAATTCCAACACTCTCGAGTACAGCGCGCATCGCACCACCGGCTTTAACACCGGTACCCGATGACGCAGGGCGAAGCAGTACATTTGCACCACCATACCTTGCTGCCTGTTCGTGTGGAATGGTTCCGTTAATTACCGGAACCTTAACCAAATTCTTTTTAGCGGCTTCTACTCCTTTGGCAATAGCAGTTGTTACTTCGCCTGCCTTACCAAGGCCCCAACCTACAATACCGTCTTCGTTTCCAACTACTACAATGGCCGAGAAACTAAATGTTCGTCCACCTTTGGTAACTTTGGTAACACGGTTAATGGCTACTAACCTGTCTTTTAAATCAAGGTCGGTTGTTTTAACTTTTCTATTAATTTTCGCCATAATTTATTAGAATTTAAGGCCGCCTTCACGGGCCGCGTCAGCTAATTGTTTAACTCTTCCGTGGTATAAATAACCACTTCTGTCGAATACAACTTTTTCGTAGCCGGCATCCAGTGCTTTTTTTGCAATGAGTTTACCAACCATGGCAGCTTTTTCCGATTTTTTGCCTTCTGCTGAAGCAATTTCTTTTTCTTTGGAAGAAGCAGCAACTAAAGTGGTTGCATTATTGTCGTCGATTAATTGAGCGTATATTTGCTTATTGCTCCTGAATACACTTAAACGCGGACGTTCAGCTGTTCCGGATATTATTTGTTTCACCCGGCTCTTTATTCTGTTTCGCCTTTCAGTTTTTGTTAATGCCATAATAACTAATTTTTCAAAAAATTATTTAGATGCGGCTTTACCGGCTTTACGCCTCAATACTTCGCCAACAAACTTAATTCCTTTACCCTTGTACGGTTCTGGTTTGCGGAACGATCTGATTTTTGCAGCAACCTGTCCGATTAATTGTTTATCTATGCTTTTCAGCGTAATAACCGGGTTGCTCCGTTTGTCAGATTTCGCTTCAACCTGGACCTCAGGAGGGAATTGCAAGTAAATGTGGTGTGCATATCCCAATACGAGATCGAGCACATTATTGGGCAATACTTCGGCGCGGTACCCCACGCCAACCAGTTCTAATTTAATTTCGTAACCTTTTGTAACTCCAACAACCATGTTGTTCACCAAAGCACGGTTTAACCCATGCAATGACTTTATACGCTTGGTTTCGCCCGAGCGGATGAAGTTGATTTGATTGTTTTCTATTTCAACCTCAATTTCGGGATTGATCGTTTGCTGTAACTCACCAAGAGGACCTTTTACTGTAACGGAATGATCATCGTTCAGTTTCACATCTACTCCTGACGGTATTTCAATTGGCCATTTACCTATTCTTGACATGATCTTTTCCTTTTTTTAATACACGTAACATAAAACTTCACCACCAACTTTCTGCTCACGAGCCTGCTTGTCGGTAATTACTCCTTTCGAGGTTGAAATAACAGCAATTCCCAAACCATTCAATACGCGTGGTATGCTTGAACTGTCGCAATACTGGCGTAAACCTGGTTTACTAATTTTTTCTAAACCTTTTATGGCAGATAATTTTGTTTCAGGATTGTATTTCAATGCAATTTTAATATTGCCCTGGTAGCCTTTATCATCTTCAAACTTATAGTTCAGAATATAACCATTATCTTTCAGGATTTTGGTTATTTCTTTTTTCAGGTTTGAAGCCGGAATATCCACTACCCGGTGTTTTGCAAGAATTGCATTACGAACCCTTGTCAAATAATCTGCTATTGGATCTGATACTTTACTCATTTTTCAAGTCTTTTACAATTACCAACTAGCTTTTTTAACTCCGGGAATTAAACCTTCTGAAGCCATTTCGCGGAAATTAATCCTGCTTATTCCGAATTGCCTCATGTAACCTTTAGGTCTTCCGGTAAGTTTGCAACGGTTGTGCAAACGGACCCTTGAAGAGTTTTTTGGCAACTTCTGCAAAGCTTCCCAATCGCCTTCAGCTTTCAGTCTGGCTCTTTTCTCGGCATATTTCTCAACTAGTTTTGCCCTTTTTCTTTCGCGGGCTTTCATTGATTCCTTAGCCATACCTTAGTTCTTTTTAACGTTTTTAAATGGTAAACCTAATTCTTTTAACAATGCAAATCCTTCTTCGTCGGTATTTGCAGAAGTAACAAAAGTAATGTTCATACCATTAATTTTATTCACTTTATCCAGAACGATTTCAGGAAACACAATTTGCTCCGGCACACCGAGTGTATAGTTTCCGCGTCCGTCCATTTTACTTTCGATTCCGCGAAAATCGCGAATCCGTGGCAATGCTGCCGAAATTAAACGGTCGAGGAATTCGTACATACGGTCGCGGCGCAAAGTAACGCGCACCCCGATAGGCATTTTCCTTCTCAGTTTGAAATTGGAAATATCTTTCTTCGACATGGTTTGAACTGCCTGCTGACCGGCAATCATTGTCATTTCCTTTTGGGCAATGTCAATAATTTTCTTGTCGGCAATAGCTGCTCCAACACCCTGGTTAAGAACAATCTTTTCCAATTTCGGTACCTGCATGACGGAGGAATAGTTGTATTCCTTCTTCAATGCAGGGATTATTTCTTCCTGATATTTCTTTTTTAGAGTTGGTACGTAAGCCATTACTTAATCTCCTCTCCAGATTTTTTGGAATAACGAATTAATTTACCTTTATCATCTTCTCTTCTGCCTATGCGGGTCCTTTCTCCCGATTTGGGATCGACCAGCATCAGGTTTGAGACATGGATAGATGCTTCCTGTTCGACAATACCACCCTGCGGATTTTGCGCGTTGGGTTTGGTATGTTTTTTTACCAGGTTCACACCTTCTACAATTGCTCTGTCGTTTTTCCTGATTACCTCTAATACACGGCCTTTCTGGCCTCTATAGTTCCCGGTAATCACAACCACAGTGTCACCTTTTTTTATGTGTAACTTTTTCTGCATTTTCGAGCTTTTTTCAATTTACAGTACTTCTGGTGCAAGAGAAATAATTTTCATATTCTTATCTCTTAATTCACGCGCTACAGGACCGAAAATACGAGTTCCGCGCATTTCGCCCAGATTGTTTAACAGCACTACGGCATTGTCGTCGAACCTGATGTAAGAGCCGTCGTTACGACGAACTTCTTTACGGGTGCGGACTACAATTGCCCTGGATACTGAACCTTTTTTTACTTCACTGCCCGGTATCGCACTTTTAACCGAAACCACCACAGTATCGCCAAGCGAAGCATAACGTTTCCTGGTACCTCCAAGAACACGAATGCAGAGAACGTCTTTGGCTCCACTGTTATCGGCAACCGAACATCTTGTTTCTTGTTGTATCATGATTACTTCGCTCTTTCAATTATTTCAACTAATCTCCAACGTTTGCTTTTACTCAGCGGACGTGTTTCCATAATCCGCACGAGATCGCCAATGTTGCAGTCATTTTTCTCATCGTGGGCATGAAATTTTGTTGTCTTATTCACGAACTTTCCGTAGATGGGGTGCTTCATTTTTTTCTTTTCGGCCACCACCACGGTTTTGTCCATTTTATTGCTGACAACCACCCCGATTCGCTCTTTTCTGAGATTTCTAACTTTATTATCTTCCATCGTTGAATTAATTCTGTTTTTCACTTAATTCCCTTTGACGAAGAATCGTTTTCAGCCGTGCAATGTTCCTTTTTACATCCTTTAGCTTTAAAGGATTATCAAGAGGCGAAACTGCATGGTTCAGACGAAGGCGAACTAAATTTTCCTTTTCGATATCAATTTTTTCAACGATCTCTTTGGTCGTCAATTCTTTAATTTCTGAAGTTTTCATTTGTCATTCACCTTTTTTATTCTTCAATATAATCTCTCCTAACCACAAACTTTGTTGTAACCGGCAGTTTCTGGGCTGCAAGGCGCAGTGCCTCTTTTGCCAATTCGTGCGAAACGCCGTCGGCTTCAATAAGAATCCGTCCGGGTGAAACCGGTGCAACAAAAGCTTCCGGGGCTCCTTTACCTTTACCCATACGTACTTCCGCAGGTTTTTTGGTAATGGGTTTATCGGGGAATATTCGTATCCATATTTGTCCTTGTCGTTGCATGTGACGGGTTACCGCAACCCTGGCAGCTTCGATCTGCCGACCGGTAATCCACGACTCTTCCAACGATTTTATTCCAAACGAACCGAATGCCAGTTGGTTTCCGCGTTGTGCGTTACCTTTCATCCGTCCCTTTTGTACTCTTCTGAATTTAACCTTTTTTGGCTGTAACATTCTTTTTTAAC
>JBMCIT010000116.1:0-5055 GCA_048616715.1 Tangfeifania sp.
CCTTAAAATAATTGTGGTTATTCCATGCTATCGCGAACCGGACATTTTGCAAACAATCAAATCGCTTAACACATGCAATTTATTAGAGCAGGAAGTGGAAGTAATTGTTGTAATCAATCAGTCGGAGGCAGCACCGGAAAAAACAAAAAACTTTAACCGGCAAACAAAAAAAGCTATTGAACAGTGGATTGCGAAAAACCGGAAAAAAGGTATCAGCTTCTTCGCAGTTGGCCCGGTTGATTTGCAAAAAAAATGGGCCGGTGCCGGACTGGCACGAAAAAAAGGGATGGATGAGGCTGTTCGCCGTTTTAACCTGCTGGGAAAACCCGGTGGGATAATCGTTTCACTTGATGCCGACACGCTGGTTCAGGAAAATTATTTTACTGAAATTGAAAAGTTTTTCAAAAATCATCCTAAAAATCCGGGGGCTACAATTGCTTTCAGCCATCAGAAAGACGGACTTTCTGAAAAACATTTACAAGGTATTTTGCTCTACGAAAAATACATGGATTACTATAAAAATGCGCTCGGATTTTGCGGCTACCCCTACCCCATGTTTACCGTGGGTTCGGCTTTTGCGGTAACCGCCGAAGCATACGTAAAACGGGGCGGCATGAACCGCCGGAAGGCCGGCGAAGATTTTTACTTCCTGCAAAACCTGGCGCAACTTGGAACCGTTGGAGAAATCCGTTCTACAAAAGTTTTTCCATCGGCACGACTTTCTGATCGCGTGCCGTTTGGCACCGGTCCCATTCTTCAGAAATGGATGGATGGGAAGGAGGACCTTACAAAAACCTACAACTTTGAAGCCTTCGGTGATTTGAAAGACTTTTTTGATGTAAAAGATCAACTTTTTTTGATAGAAGAACAGGATTACAAATTTTTTCTGATGAAACTCCCCCTGTCAATTGGCAATTTTTTAGTTGAAGATAATTTCCGGGAAGAAATTAAAGACCTAAACCAAAACTGCTCTTCGCTTAAATCGTTTCAATCCCGTTTCTTTCAGAAATTCAATGCTTTCAAAATTTTAAAATTCCTCAATTTTTGCCATCCGCTGTTTTACAAAAAAGAAGATATCGAAGAACAAATCATAAAACTTAACGATACAAAACAAAAATGAAAACAAAATATTTTCTGACATTCCTGATCTCACTAATCCTTTTTACAAATATTTCCTGTAAAAAAAACAACGACGAAACCTTAAATTACAACTATTCGGCGGTTGTGCCCACCCGCGGAAACAGTTGGGTTTTGAACAACATCGATAAAACCCGGCAAATTATCGGAAACAATGGAATCCACAACTGGACAGACAATTCACTGAAGATAAGAACATATTTCAAAACCACACAAACAGGGGAATTGAATATTGGAATTTCGGCCAAAGCAGAAAACGGGGAGTCAAAAATTAAAGTGACGTTTAACGGAGAATCGCAAACAGTTAAAATCGGCAATCAGTTAACCGATACCATTCACATTGGAAATTTTGAAATGGAAAAAACCGGTTACCATTTTATTGAATCGAAAATTTCATGACTGAAACCGGAAACCTGCAACGCCGGGGATATTATACCAACCAGTGGTTTTACGATGCATCAGGTGAGTGGACTGAAATAACCAAAATGCGTTTTACTGCCGATGCCACGGCCCGTAAAGAAAACCGGATGGATTATGCAGGTGGCGCAGAAAGTGGATCATTTTTCCTTCAAAATTGCGGGTTCTTCAGCGAGACAACTCCCATCGATACAATTTTTAAACGCGAAGCCAGCGGTACTCCGCCGGACGTTGATTTTGAGAAATTGCCGTAATTAAAAAAATGCCGTCACTGGAAATCAGTGACGGCATTTTTCGATTTTATTAATTAAGTTTCGAAATCGATTATTTCAATCCGTTGGCAAGCATGTAATAAATTTCGTTCCAGCGGAGTTCTTTTTTGAATTCAGTAACATTCGTATTTTTATCGATAACCACGAATTCCACATCGGCATATTCGGCAAATGTTTCAATGTATTCCGGTGTGAGCGCCAGTGTGTAGGCCGAATGATGCGTTCCGCCGGCATAAATCCAGGCCGCTGCCCCGTCGGCCAAATTGGGATGCGTTTTCCAGAAAGCGGAAGCCACCGGAAGTTTCGGCATTTTATCGAGCGGTTCAATCACATCCAGTGTGTTTACAATGATCCGGAACCGGTTTCCAAGGTCGATTAAAGTAACATTCATGGCATTGCCGGTTGCGCTTTCAAAAATAAGGCGGGCCGGTGCATCTTTTCCGCCAATTCCGAGTGCATGTACTTCGAGCCGTGGCTTTTGAGCGGCAACCGACGGACAAATTTCAAGCATGTGCGCTCCCAAAACAGCTTCATTGGCCGGGTCGAGATGATAGGTATAATCCTCCATAAAGGAACTGCCGCCTTCCATTCCGGCGGACATGGTTTTGATGATGCGCAACATGGCGGCCTGTTTCCAGTCGCCTTCGGCACCGAAACCGTAACCGGCTGCCATCAGTCGCTGAGACGCCAGCCCGGGCAATTGATCCAGCCCGGTGAGGTTTTCAAAATTGGTAGTAAAAGCTTTGAAATTCCCGTCTTCCAAAAAACGTTTTAAAGCAATTTCATAACGTGCCTGCACCCTTACATTTTCGTGGTATTCGCCGCCGGGTTTGCAATTTTCGGCTACTTCATAAAAGGCTTCATATTCTTTGTAAAGTGCATCAACTTCATCATCCGAAACCTTTTCAACATATTCTACCAAATCTCCCACACCGTATGCACCGATTTGCCATCCGAATTTAATCTGTGCTTCCACTTTGTCGCCTTCGGTTACGGCCACTTCGCGCATGTTATCGCCAAACCGGGCTATTTTCATTCCCTGCGAATCGGTCCAGCCGATGGCAGTACGGCACCACACCGCAACCTGGTCCATTACTTTTTCATCCTGCCAGTGCCCTACCACTACTTTGCGGTTTTTCCGCATGCGTGTATTGATAAAACCGTATTCGCGGTCGCCATGCGCACTCTGGTGCAGGTTCATGTAATCCATATCGATTTCGCCCCAGGGCAAATCGCGGTTAAACTGGGTGTGCAAATGCATGTAAGGTTTGCTCAGCGCTTTTAGTCCGGCAATCCACATTTTTGCCGGCGAAAAAGTATGCATCCAGGTAATTACGCCAATGCATTTTTTATCGGCGCTGGCCTGAACACAAATATCCAGAATTTCATCGGGTGTTTTTACCACCGGTTTAAAAACGATGCTCACCGGCATTTTGCCTGATGAATTCAATCCGTTAACGATTTCAGAGGAATCTTTATCTACCTGTTTCAGGGTTTCGGGCCCGTACAGGTGCTGGCTTCCGGTTACAAACCAGACTTCGAGTTGGTTTAAATCTAACATTTTATAGCTTTTTGAATTTCAAGCTAAAATAAGAATTATTTTTTAAAAGTAAAAGATACGCTTAAAAAATTCAGTAAAATTTGCAGTTTGTAATTTCTGCTGAACAGAATTCATACTGAAACGAATATTTTTTTACTGCTGCAATTCCCGGGCAGCTGAGCATATTATTTGCCAGGCTTTTTCAACGTGTTTTGCCTTTGTATTTGTTTGCCCGATACTCATCCGCAACACTATTTTATCATTTAATCTGGTATGTGTAAAATAAATCTTTCCTTCTTCGTTAATGGTGTTCATCAGTGTTAAGTTAAAATCATCGCCGGCTTTGTGCCTGAAACAAACCAGGTTCAGCGGAGGTTGCACAATCAGTTCAAAATCGGGTGAATCTTCAACCCACACAGCAAATTCCTGCGCCAGTTCAACGTGCTTTCGAATATGATGCTGCAATCCCTCAACGCCGTAATGACGAATTACAAACCACAATTTCAACGAACGGAAACGGCGACCGAGCTGCACATGCCAGTCGCGGTAATCGAATACAGCCCCCGACTCAGTGGCTTTGTTTTTCAGGTATTCGGGCAAAATTGAAAAAGTGTTGATTAATTCGTTTCGGTTGGCAATCCAGAATACGTCGCAATCGAAGTTGGTAAACATCCACTTATGTGGATTGAAGCAATAGCTGTCGGCCAGTTCCGCACCGTCATTCAGGTGCCGGAACTCGGGGCACAACATTGCCGTTCCCGACATGGCGGCATCGACATGCAGCCAGCAGTTTTCACGTCGGCATATTTTGCCAATTTCGCGTACCGGATCCATAGCATTGGAAGATGTGCTGCCGATTGTTGCACACACAAAAAAGGGCTGGAAGCCATTCAGTTTATCTTGTTGAATTTGTTTTTCAAGCAGTTCAGGCCGCATGGCAAATTTTTCACCTACCTGAATTGCACGCAGGTTTTCAGCACCAATTCCTGCCATTTTTATGGCTTTTTCAAGCGAAGTGTGCGTTTGAGTTGAAACGTAAGCAACCAGGTTTTGCCTTACCCCGGTTTTGTTCGACTCAAGTTTTGTGGCACGCTCGCGGGCAGCAATCACCGCCGTGAGTGCAGAAGTAGATGCTGTATCCTGGATGACACCACCTCCGGTAGAGGCAGACTTAAATTTTTCGGGCATGTCCATCATTTCAGCCAACCAATCGAGTACACGGGTTTCCAACTCAGTAGCAGCAGGACTGGTGGCCCAAATCATTCCCTGTACTCCCAGACCGGAAGACGCTAAATCGCCGAGAATAGAAGGGAAAGAAGTATTTGAAGGAAAATAAGCATAAAAATTGGGAGATTGCCAGTGCGTAATCCCCGGCATAATTTTTTCATTTAAATCGTGAATAATCTCATCGAAAGGTTCTCCTTTTTCGGGCGGTTCATCCGGCAATAAACTTTCAATCTCCCCAGGCTTTACCTGCGACAAAACCGGAAATTTCTCAATGTTTTCGTAATAATCTGCAATCCAGTCGATTATTTTTTTTCCTTCCGTGCGAAATTGCTCCGGTGTCATGTGGTAACTTTTCATAATCGGAAATGTTGGTTTTAAAAAGCGAAATTAGCAGATAAAGTGCAAAAATCAATTTTGCCGGAATTTCTTTTTTGAAAAGAAAACCATACAACTGTACACCAA
>JBMCIT010000117.1:0-5019 GCA_048616715.1 Tangfeifania sp.
AAAAAGAACCTGGCAATGACAGGCGAAATTACCCTTCGCGGAAAAGTGCTGCCGGTTGGCGGAATCAAGGAAAAAATACTGGCTGCAAAGCGTGCCGGAATTACAGAAATTATTCTTTCGGAAGAGAACAAAAAAAACCTGGAAGAGATCAAAGATGAATACCTGAATGGTTTGAATTTCCATTTTGTAAAAACCATTATGGATGTGCTCGATTTTGCGTTAATGAAAACCAAAGTAGCCCATCCGGTGAAATTCGAATAGTTCCAACCATTAAACAAATAACTGAAAACAGTGTTAATTCCTTTGAAAATTAAAAGTTTAAAAATGAAGAAAGGATTGATGTTTTTAAGTGTGCTGATTACCGGACTGTTCTTTTTGGGATGTCAGTCGGCCAGTAGTAACAAGGAAAAATCAGGGGAACCCAGCGAAGCTGCAGTAGTTGAAAAAACATTTCATATCAGCGGCATGCATTGCGATATGTGCGAAGCATCCATTGAAAAAGGAATCGGCGAACTTGATGGAATTGAGCATGTTCAGGCAAGCTGGAACGATTCAACTGCAATTGTGAAGTACGACGAAGCGGTTACCGGCATCGACGACATTCAAAAGGCAATTGAAAAACGGGGATATTCGGTTAAGTCAGAACAAAATAACTGATTTCCCCTGTTTACCTGTTATTTTCGTTTGTTCGCTGATTTTGGCATTTAATTTGTTTCAAGCTGGTTTAATTTTGAACCAGTTAGAAAAGCCATGAAAAACGAATTTAACAGTAAGTCAGGAACAAAAAACCAAAACCCGGTTTGGAACATCAAAATCGGTTTATTCAGTGAAGAAATTCATTTAGACAGAAAAAAAATATTGAGACTTAAGGTAGTGTTGAATTAAAAACAAAAACGCCGGCAAATTTGCCGGCGTTTTTGTTTAGTCATACCCTCACTCACAGTGAGAGTATGACTGTTTTTCGAGCTAATATTTATCCCAGCTTTTTATCGAAATATCTTTTAATTCGTATTTACAAACTCCGTAAATAAATGCACTTGCAACCCGGGCGTTTGTAATCAGCGGAACATTAAAATCGATGGCGTTTCTGCGAATCAGGTATCCGTTTTTTAACTCACGGTTGGTATAGTTTTTTGGAATATTTATTACCAAATCGATTTTTTTCTCCTTAATATATTCAATGGTATTCGGATGACGATCTTCCTCGTCCGGCCAGTGAAGCAACGTGTTATTGATGCCGTTGTCCATAAAAAACTTGTGGGTTCCTTCCGTGGCAAAAAGGTTATATCCTCTTTCCGTTAGCATTTGCGCACTCTTCAGCAGTTCAACTTTCGAACGCGAGGGCCCGGAAGAAATCAGCACATTTTTAACCGGCAGGTTGTACCCAACTGAAAGCATCGCTTTTAAAACGGCTTCGTAATAGTTTTCCCCAATGCAGCCCACTTCACCGGTAGAGGCCATGTCGACTCCAAGCACCGGGTCGGCATTCAGCAAGCGGGCAAACGAAAACTGCGGAGCTTTCACGCCCACATACTCCAGCTCGAACAACGATTTATCAGGTTTTTCAACCGGAACACCCAGCATTACCTTTGTGGCAATTTCAATGAGGTTCAGCTTCATTACCTTCGAAACAAACGGGAAACTTCGCGATGCCCGCAGGTTGCATTCAATTACTTTTATATCGTTGTCTTTTGCCAAAAACTGCATGTTGAAGGGGCCGGTAATTTCCAACCCCTGTGCAATTTTGCGGGCAATCTTTTTAACACGCCTGATGGTTTCGATGTAGAGTTTTTGCGGTGGAAAAACAATGGTTGCATCGCCCGAGTGAACACCTGCAAATTCAACGTGTTCCGAAATGGCATAAGCAATAATTTCGCCGTTGCGGGCCACTGCATCGATTTCAATTTCCTTGGCTTCCTCTATAAATTCGGTCACCACCACCGGATGTTCTTTTGAAACGTTGGCCGCCATTTGCAGAAAATGCCCGAGCTGATCAGGGTTCGAGACCACATTCATGGCCGCACCTGAAAGTACATACGATGGACGGATAAGCACCGGATATCCAACTTCATCAATAAACTTGTGAATTTCTCCGAAGGTGGACAAACGGGCCCAGCGAGGCTGATCGACTCCCAGGGTGTCGAGCAACGATGAGAACTTTTCACGGTCCTCTGCATTGTCGATTTTAACCGGGGAAGTTCCCAGCACCGGCACATTCTGGTTATGCAGTTTCATGGCCAGGTTGTTTGGTATCTGGCCGCCCATCGAAATAATTGTTCCATACGGATTTTCAAGGTCGATGATATCCATCACCCTTTCAAAGGTAAGTTCATCGAAGTAAAGCCGGTCGCAGGTATCGTAGTCGGTACTTACCGTTTCCGGGTTGTAATTGATCATTACCGAGCGGTACTTTTCTTTTTTGATGGTGCTGATGGCATTTACGCTGCACCAGTCAAATTCCACAGAGCTGCCAATCCGGTAGGCGCCCGATCCCAGAACGATAACCGAAAGATTATCGTTGAAAAACTCAATGTCGTGTTCCGTTCCGTTGTGTGTCAGGTAGAGGTAATTCGTCATTGCCGGGTATTCACCTGCAAGCGTGTCAATTTGTTTAACCACAGGAGTTATTCCGTGTTGTTTTCTGAAGTTTCTGACTTTGAGCAGGTCGTTGTGAATTTCAGCATTTGGGCTGTCGAACACAAGCCTTGCCAGCTGGAAATCAGAATACCCTGCTTTTTTGGATATTCTCAGAAGGTCAAGCGGCATTTTTTCCAGTGTGTCGTACTTTTCCAGTTCATTTTTAATATTGAAAATGTTTTTCAGCCGGTATAAAAACCACCGGTCAATTTTGGTTCTTTCATAAACATCATCAATGGAATATCCTTTGCTGAATGCTTCTGCAATGGCAAAAATCCGGCGGTCCGTCGGGTTCGTCAGTTCAGATTCAATCTCTTCGATATTGATTTCCTGTTTGTTGGCCACAAATCCGTGCATGCCAAGCCCTACCATCCTGATACCTTTTTGAATTGCTTCTTCAAAAGTTCTTCCGATGGCCATAATTTCACCCACGCTTTTCATGGAACTTCCAATGTTTTTCGAAACACCGATAAATTTATTCAGGTCCCAGCGCGGAATTTTTACCACGCAGTAATCGAGTGCCGGTTCAAACATAGCAGTTGTTACTTTGGTAACTGAATTGCTTAGCTGATGAAGTCCGTATCCCAGGCCCAGTTTGGCTGCCACAAAAGCCAGCGGATAGCCGGTAGCTTTCGATGCAAGTGCCGAGGATCGCGAAAGCCGGGCGTTTACTTCGATTACCCGGTAATCTTCAGAATGCGGGTCGAGTGCGAACTGCACATTGCATTCGCCAACAACGCCTACGCGGCGGATGATTTTTATGGAAATTTCCCTGAGTTTATGGTATTCCGCGTTGGACATTGTTTGCGAAGGAGCCACCACAATGCTTTCACCGGTATGAATTCCGAGCGGATCGAAATTTTCCATGTTACATACCGTGATGCAGTTGTCGAACCGGTCGCGCACCACTTCGTATTCCACCTCTTTCCAGCCTTTAATCGATTCTTCAATCAGTATTTGCGGAGAGTAGGAAAATGCTTTTGAAGCGAGTGATTCCAGTTCCTCGTCATTTTCGCAGAATCCGCTGCCTAAACCCCCAAGTGTATAAGCTGCCCGGATTATTATTGGAAAACCGACATTTTTTGCAGCCTCCCGGGCTTCTTTCATGTTGGAAGCGGCAATACTTTGCGGCGTTTTTACATCGATTTCCCCCAGCATTTTACGAAAAATGTCGCGGTCTTCGGTGTCGATGATCGATTGCACCGGGGTGCCCACTACTTCCACATTGTATTTTTCGAGAATTCCGGCTTCATAAAGTTTTACTCCGCAGTTCAGAGCGGTCTGCCCACCAAATGCCAGCAGAATTCCCTGTGGTTTTTCTTTTTTAATAACTTCCTCTACAAAATAAGGAGTAACCGGCAGAAAGTAAATTTTGTCGGCAATTTCTTCAGAAGTTTGGATGGTGGCAATGTTCGGATTGATCAATACCGTTTCAACGCCTTCTTCTTTTAGTGCCTTCAGCGCTTGCGAACCTGAATAATCAAACTCGCCGGCTTCCCCGATTTTCAGTGCCCCCGAACCGAGGATAATTGCTTTTTTTATAGTGTTGTCCTTCATCTTTTTAAGTTATTTGGCATTTGTTAAACGGTATTTTTTGATACTTTCAATAAACTCGTCGAACAGGAATTCAGTATCAGTGGGGCCGCTCGATGCTTCCGGGTGAAACTGGGTGGAAAAGAACGGCTTTGTTTTGTGCCTGATTCCTTCGTTGGAATTGTCGTTGGCATTGGTAAAAAGAGGTTCCCATTCATTCGGAAGTGTTTCTGTCGCTACTGCGTAACCATGATTTTGCGAAGTGATGAAACACCTGTCTGTTCCCTGCAAAATTACCGGCTGGTTGTGGCTGCGGTGCCCGAACTTCATTTTGTAAGTATCAGCTCCGGCTGCCCTGGCAAGTAGCTGGTTGCCGAGGCAAATTCCCATCAGCGGTTTTTCGCCTCCGATCACTTTTTTCACATTTTGAACGGTTGCATCACACATGGCCGGGTCACCCGGTCCGTTGGAAACAAACACGCCATCGTAATTTTCTTCTGAAAAATCGTAATCCCACGGCACCCTGATAACCGTGGTGCCCCGATCGAGCAGGCAACGGATAATGTTGTTTTTTACACCGCAGTCAATAAGCACCACACGGTATTCTCCATTGCCGTATTCTTCACGTTCTTTGCAACTTGCAACGGCTACCAGGTTTTCCTTGTTCGGATCGTAAAAATCAATTTCTTCATCCCCGAATTCAATTTTACCCAGCATCGAACCTTTTTCACGTAAAATTTTTGTTAAGGCGCGGGTGTCGATATCGAAAACCCCGGGGACATTGTAATCCTTTAGCCAGTCGGAAAGGCTTTTTTCAGCGTTCCAGTGACTGAATTCAAACGAATAGTC
>JBMCIT010000118.1:0-5014 GCA_048616715.1 Tangfeifania sp.
TTGAATAAACAAAGGGAAAAAACTTTAACCAATCTTTTATAAAATTTTAATTCTTCAAAAGATATTTCTGTTTATTTTTACCGATTCAAAATAAAAAACAATGGATATGTTACAAAAAACAATGATTTTAATGATTTCACTGGCAATAAGTGTAATTTCTGTTGCTCAGAATGATTACATGGATGCGCAGGCAGAAAATGACGAAAAGATTTATAAAGGCGGTGAAACATACGAAGTAAAAACATTCCCGCACAAATTTAAAACCGATAACCCAAAAAATATCATTCTCCTTATTGCTGACGGCATGGGAGTAGTTCAATTACATGCAGGGTTAACGGCAAACAGGGGCCGGTTATTTATCGAAAACCTCAAATACATGGGGCTCACCAAAACACATTCATCAGATAATTATATTACTGATTCTGCTGCTGCCGGAACGGCGCTTTCTACCGGCAAAAAAACCTATGGAGGGGCCATTGCAGTTGATGTTAACAAGCAGCCCCTTAAAACTATTCTGGAAGAAGCCGAAGAAAAAGGACTGGCAACCGGTTTGGTTTCAACATCGGCAATTACCCATGCCACACCTGCCTCGTTTATCGCTCACCAGGAAAGCAGGAATATGTATGAGGAAATTGCAGCCGATTTTTTGAAAACAGATATAGATGTTTTTATTGGCGGCGGCTACAAACATTTTACCGATCGCAAAGATGGCCGAAACCTGGCTGATGAATTGGAGCAAAACGGGTACATTGTTGAACAGGATTTAAATAAAATAAAAAAAGTAAAAAAAGGAAAACTTGTGGGCCTTACTGCTCCGGGACACAACGGCAGAGTAGACGAACGCGGAGATATGCTTCCCGTTTCAGCACAAACTGCCATTAACATTTTAAGTAAGAACAAAAAAGGATTTTTCCTGATGGTTGAAGGCTCGCAAATCGACTGGGGCGGCCATGCAGGCAGCACAAATTATATTGTGGAAGATATGCTCGATTTTGACCGCACAGTTGGTACAGCTCTTAAATTTGCTGCAAAAAATAAGGAAACACTTGTAATTGTTGCTTCCGACCATGAAACCGGTGGGATGACAATTCTTAACGGAGATTATGAAAATGGCACTTTGAAAGGTGAATTTTCGACCGGTGGCCATACAGGAGTTATGGTGCCCATTTTTGCTTACGGTCCCGGTGCCGAAGAATTTATTGGCATTATGGACAATACCGATGTAAATACAAAAATGAAAAAGCTACTCATCGAAAATTAATTTTTTTACCCGCATTTGAAAAAGCCGGAATCAACAGTTAAAGTATGGTTCCGGCTTTTTTATTGTTTTTCAGATAAGTTTTTCTATTTTTCGGCTTTCTTTTAAATTTCTACTTTATGAATGAGGCTTTGGAAGTGCTCGACAACATTCGGCTGAATTTCTCTCCAACCGGGCTTTTAGCATTAAATATCGTCATTGCATTTGTGATGTTTGGCGTTGCCCTCAACATTAAATGGCAGCATTTTAAAGATGTTATTCTGAAACCCAAATCGGCAATTGTTGGGATTATTTCGCAATTTCTCCTGTTGCCGTTCGTCACATTCTTATTTGTAATTATACTGAACCCGACCCCTACCGTGGCTTTGGGTATGATTCTGATTGCTTCCTGTCCGGGCGGAAATATCTCCAATTTTATGAGTTCCATGGCAAAAGGGAATGTGGCGCTTTCGGTTAGTTTAACTGCCGTGGCTACTTTGGCTGCTACATTTATGACGCCGCTCAACTTTGCAGTGTGGGGTAAAATGTACCTCAATCATTACAATGCATCGGGTGCAGGCAGCTACCTTGTTCCAATCGAAATTGATTTTATGCAAATGGTGCAAACCGTGATTATTTTGTTGGGATTGCCGGTAATAGCGGGGTTGCTGTTTTCGCAGTACCTGCCAAAATTTACAGAAAAAATTAAAAAACCAATCAAACAAATTTCTATCCTGATTTTCATTGCTTTTGTAATCATACTTCTTTCAGCCAATTTCAACCATTTCATCCGGTTTATACACCTTATTTTTCTGATTGTCCTTGTGCACAATGCACTGGCGCTGCTCACCGGGTTTTCGGCAGGATCGGTTGCGCGATTATCCCGTATCGACCGGAGGACAATCACACTGGAAACAGGCATTCAGAACTCGGGCCTTGCACTGGTGCTCATGTTCAACCCAAAAATTTTTCCACCCGAACTCGAACTGGGAGGAATGACATTTATTGCAGCATGGTGGGGAGTTTGGCACATTGTCAGCGGACTGGCAATTTCAGGAATGTGGTCGAAAAAACCATTATACCAACCTGCAGTACAATGAAATACGAAAAATGGTCGCTTGGGTACTGGTTTCTGAAGCAGTACATTAAATTTGCCGACTGGCTCATTCACAAAAAAATAATCATCACCGGGAAAAATAAAATCCCGGAAAATAAACCCATTGTTTTTGCACCGAATCATCAGAATGCGCTAAGCGATCCGATGGCAATTCTTTTGCACACACGTTTTCAGCCGGTTTGGCTGGGCCGGGCCGACATGTTTGGAAAATCGAAAGCAATTGATGCCATTTTACGGTTTCTGAAAATTATGCCTGTTTACCGCCTGCGCGACGGGAAAGAAAACCTCGGTAAAAACGAAAAAACATTTGCTGATTCCATTAAAGTACTTGAAAACAATTTTGCACTGGCACTTTTCCCCGAAGCTGCCCATTCGGCCAAACGGCAGATGCTGGCCCACAAAAAAGCTGTTCCGCGCATTGTTTTTATGGCCGAAGAAAAATCAAAACACCCACTCGATATTCAAATCATTCCAACCGGAATATATTACAGCCATTACTGGAAATTTAACCGGACGGTTATTGTAAATTTTGGTGAACCGATTGCCGTTAAGGAGTATCTCAATCAGTATTGCAAAAATCCCAATCAAACTACAAATGAGCTGAAAACAAAAATTCATGATGCCCTGCTTTCGCTTACCGTAAATTTTAAAACCAAAAAGCACTACGATAGTTTTGAGAAAATTACTGAAATTTACGGCCACCATTTCCTGATAAAGCAAAACAAACGCAACACAACATTAAACCGTTTCTATTCCGACCAGTTGCTTGCCCAAAAACTGGACATCCTGGAAGCTGAAAGACCGGGCGAAACCGAAAAAATCGTCAAAAGCGCAGCGAACTACTACTCCGAAATCAGAAAGCTAAAACTCCGAAGCTGGCTGATTTCCACCCAGCAAAATCATTTTTCACGGCTTTTGGTAAACCTGATTTTGCTGATAACCGGATTTCCGTTCTTTTTATACGGCTTCATTTTTAATGCGCTTCCTTTCTTTCTAACAGACCGGCTTATTCGCAGGAAAGTAAAAGACACATCGTTTTGGAGCACTTATTTCCTGGGGGCCGGAATCGTTTTATTCCCGGTTATTTATCTTCTGCAAATAGTTGCTGTTTCAGGGTTTATTCCCGGTTTTTGGACAGGTTTGTTTTTACTGGCAAGCTGGCCGTTTGCCGGAAAACTGGCTTTTAAATGGTTTATCCTCTTCAGAAAAACTGTTGGCAGGGGCAGAATTCTGAAATTAAAATGGTTTAAACCGGCTGTTTACAAAAAGTTGCACAAAGAGAAAGAACAGTTGTTTCAGCAACTGGACCGGCTCGTATAAAATTTACCGCCTTCCTTTTTTCGATCGCTTTTGCCGTGTTTTTGTTCGCTTAAACTTGTCGTTAAAAGATTTTTTTGTTGCCTCCCTTTTCTTTTTCTGATGAAAGGCGCCCTGGTAGGTTGGATCGTCGATTTTTCGCTGCCGGTCGATTTCCCGTAATTGCTGCTGGCGTTCCTCAAAATCATATTCAACAATATCAACGCCTTCAGGCAATTCCTGCAACGGAATCTCCATTCGAATCAGCTCCTCAATTTTTTTCCAGTGCCACTCTTCAGACGGATCGATAAGAGTGATTGCGTCGCCCAGGTTACCGGCCCGGGCAGTGCGGCCAATCCGGTGCACATAATTTTCGTAATCGGGCGGCACATCAAAATTAATGACATGACTTACCTGGCTGGCATCCATTCCCCGGGCCGAAACGTCGGTGGTAATCAAAATGCGGACTTCTCCTTTTTTAAAGGCCTGAATGGCATTAATACGCGTACTTTGGGCTTTGTTGGAATGTAAAATCCGTATTTCACCTTCAGTTTTTCGTTTTACCACTTTATAAACCCCGTCAGCATGTTCTTTGGTTTTCACAAAAATGATAATCCGCGAAAAGGTTACTTCATCAGCAAGTAAATGTTTTACCAGATTCAGTTTTGTACGGTAATTGGGAACTTTGTAGGCTATTTGTTTCACCTGTTCAACGGGTGTTGCAGAAGGCGAAACTTCGAGCTTTTCATAAAAATCGAGAAACTCATCCACGAGTTTTTCCACATTTTCAGAAAAAGTTGCAGAAAACAGCAGGTTTTGCCGTTTGGCTGGTAATATCTCGAAGAGTTGCCGGAGCTGCGGCATAAATCCCAAATCGAGCATGCGGTCGGCTTCGTCGATTACCAGGTATTTCACTTTTTTAAGCGAGAGCACACCATTGTTGTACAAATCGCGAAGCCGGCCCGGTGTAGCAACCAAAATGTCGATTCCGGGCTTCACGAGTTCAGCATGTTTAGTCCAGCCAATACCTCCGTAAACCGCGGCGTGGCGCAATTCCGAACGGGTAGTGAGCTCTGCCACATCTTCACCCACCTGAATGGCAAGCTCGCGTGTGGGAACCAGAATCACCGCCCGCGGATCGTTGCCTTCGGGTTTCCGTAATTTAGTGAGCAACGGTAAAAGATAAGCTGCAGTTTTTCCGGTACCGGTTTGGGCAATCCCCACCACATTGGCCCCCGAATTGATTTTCGGGATAGCCTGCTGCTGGATGGGTGTCGGTTCAATAAAACCGATGTCATCCAGCGACTTTAAAATCGATTTGGCAACTTTAAGCTCTTCGAAAGTTTTCTTCATACTGCAAAAAT
>JBMCIT010000119.1:0-4948 GCA_048616715.1 Tangfeifania sp.
ATCATCTCAAAAAACATTTTCCCGATTCCGAGATAAATAAACAGCCCGATAATGTCGTTCATGGTGGTTATAAACGGGCCGGTAGCCAGCGCCGGATCAATTTTCAGGCGGTGCAGCAGCATCGGAATAAACGTTCCGAAAACAGAGGCAAATATGATGACTATAAACAATGAGATTGCCACTGAATAAGTAAGTGCCATATTTCCCTGGCTTAGGTAATTATATAAAAATATGAGAACGGCAAACATAGATGCCGTAGCCAGTGCAACCAGCACCTCTTTCAACAACCGTTTTCCGGTCGATTCAATTTCTTTTACACCGCTGGCAATGCTCTGCACCACAATAGAGGAAGACTGCACACCCACGTTACCGGCCATCGCAGCAATCAGCGGAATAAAAAAGGCCAGCTCGGTTACCTGGGCCAGCTCAGATTCGTGCGAGCCCAAAACCAGTGCACCCAGAATTCCACCGAGCAGCCCAATCAGCAACCACGGAAAACGTGCCCGCAGCAATTCCCATACTTTATCGCCGGGCTCAACATCGCCTGTAATACCCGAAACCATCTGGTAGTCGCGTTCTGCTTCTTCACGTACAAAATCGATAACGTCGTCGAATGTAATCCGGCCTTTCAGCCGGCCGATATTATCAACAACCGGAATGGCAACAAGATCGTATTTGTCCATTAACTCGGCAATTTCTTCCTGGCGGGTTCCTGTGCTAACGCTAATAACATCAGGGTTGTATATATTCGAAATTTTCGTATTGGTGGAGTTTAGTATCAGCTTTTTCAGCGAAAGTACGCCTTTCAACTTGTCTTTATCGTCAGTAACATATATGTAATAAATTTCATCTACCTCTTCGGCCTGCCTGCTTATCTCTTTTAAACAGGTGGCTACCGTCCAGTTTTCGTTCACCGAAACCAATTCCACGGCCATAATACCACCGGCTGTGTCCTCTTCATACTCCATCAAATCGACAATATCGCCGGCCTGCTCAGTATCTTCAATACCCATAAGCACCTCTTTTTTGAGGTCTTCATCCAGGTCGGCCATAATGTCGGCAGCATCGTCCGAGTCCATGTACTCGATAAACTTGCTGGCAATAAGTTCGGGTGGCAGCACTTTCAGGAACCGTTTCCGGTCATTTTCAGGAATTTCAATCAGCACATCCGAAGCTTTTTCGCCCTCGAGTAAAAGGTAGACATACTTTGCCTCGTCCATGGTGAGGTCATCCATAATTTCAGCAATGTCGGCCGGATGGAGCGGTTCCATCCATGCTTTAATTTCTTCGGTGCGTTCGTTTTCGATTAGCTCTTTCAGCATATCGATGTATTCCCTGGTGATTTCAAAATCCATACTCCTGTTTTTTAGCGATTTTCAATGCTTTGTGTCAATTCAGTAAAATCGGCAACCGATAATTGTTCCGGTCTTTTTGTGGCAAACTGTTCCGGCAGATTTTGGCTCCGGCCTCCCAGGGAGTTCCGGAGCATTTTTCGTCGCTGGTTAAAAGCAGTTTTCACAATTTCGAAGAACAATTTTTCGTTGCAGGGCAATGCTTTCACTTCATTGCGCCTGAGCCTGATAACGGCTGATTTTACTTTCGGGGGAGGGACAAAAACCTGCTCGGGAACGGTAAACAAATACTCGGCTTCGTACCAGGCCTGGAGCAGCACACTCAGTATTCCGTAGGTTTTGCTGCCGGGGCCTGCTGTAAGCCTTTCGGCTACTTCTTTCTGAACCATTCCAACCACCTCGGGCACACGGTTTCGCAACTCCAGAATCCTGAAAAAAATCTGGGAAGATATATTGTAAGGAAAATTACCGATAATGCTGAATGAATCGGGCAAACGCGCCGCATCCCACCTCAGAAAATCCCCGGAATAAATCCGTTCCGTTAAATTGGGGTAGTTTGTTTTCAGGTATTCTACCGACTGGGTATCGATTTCAACAAGATGAACATTCAATTCGGGGCGCTCAGTTAAATAGTGTGTGAGAATTCCCATTCCCGGCCCAATTTCCAGTACATCGGAAACATTGGCTCCAAGGCTGTCAACAATTTTCCGGGCAATATTCCGATCCTTTAAAAAATGCTGACCAAGATTTTTTTTGGGCCGTACAATATTCATTACTCTCCGGGTCGTCCATTTTTATTATTAAATAATCAAACAAATTTATATTTTTGTCGGCTACTGAATGACTGAAACTGCTACTATTTTTTTGCTTGCTGTACAAATCCATTTCAGCAGCCTAAAAATCAAAGCAATACAATAGTTTAAATTTTTTGTTTTGAAGAAAACAGCCTACAAAATTGTCAGATTTCTTGCTTTTTTTGCCGCCGGAGCATTTCTTTTCTGGCTTATTTACAAAGATCAGGATATCGGGCGCATCAAATCAGTGCTAAGAAATGACGTTAATTATTTCTGGATTGGCATTTCACTCATCATCGGTTTGTTCAGCCACATCAGCCGTACACTGCGTTGGGGGCTGATGATAAAACCGATAAGCCACAAACCGCGGTTTATCAATACATTCTTGTCGGTAATGATCGGATACCTGATGAACCTGGTGCTGCCGCGGATGGGAGAACTATCGCGGTGCGGGGTGCTTGCAAGGTACGAGAAAATTTCGTTTACCAAATTACTGGGAACCGTAGTTGCCGAACGGGCAGTAGATATGCTTACACTGCTGATTTTGCTCGCAATTGTTATTGTTTCACAGTTTGGCGAAATGCTGCATTTTTTGCAAAGCAATCCTGAAATCGAATCGAGGTTGCAATCCATTATTTTTTCACCCTACCTGATTATTGGCTTTGCAGCTTTTATTGCAATGGCTTTCATTTTCAGAAAAACATTGAAAAACACGCTCTTTTACCGAAAAATTGCAGATATTCTGAGTAATCTGAAAGAAGGGTTTATTTCCATCCGTTCGATTGAGCAAAAAGGGTGGTTCTTTTTTCACTCCGCACTTATCTGGATTTTGTACTACCTGATGCTTTATGTGGTATTTTTCGCCTTCGACTTTACCAGCGGTTTGAATCCGCTGGCAGGGCTCACCACTTTTGTGCTGGCCAGTTTCGGAATGGTTGCCCCTGTGCAGGGCGGAATGGGTGCCTGGCATTTTATGGCAACCGAAGCCCTGGCGCTTTACGGAGTGGCCTACGAAAACGGAATTATTTTTGCATTTGTGGCCCATACGTCAATGAACGGAATGATTATCGTTATAGGCATAATTTCCATGCTGGTCCTTCCGTTTATAAACCGTAGAAAGATAATAAAAACAAAAGCAGCAACAGTCTGAAATAACGTATTACCTGAAATTTGCGCATGAATACCGAACTTTTTATTTCGCGCAGGTTATTTTTTGAAAAAGGAGACAAAAAATTTTTGTCGCAAAGAATAATCCGGATTGCACTGGTGGGAATCGCACTGGGGCTGGCCGTGATGATTGTTTCGGTTTCGGTGGTTACCGGTTTCAAGCAGGAAATCAGGGACAAAATGGTGGGGTTCGGTTCCCACATCCAAATCATTAATTTCGATTCGAACAATTCGTATGAAACACGTCCCGTTTCGCGCAACCAGGCATTTCTGGAAGAACTGAAAACATTCAGCGGCATTGAAACAGTCCAGGTTTTTGCCACCAAGCCGGGCATGATTAAAACCGATGAATACATACAGGGAATTGTATTTAAAGGCGTAGATGCCGGGTACGACTGGAGCTTTTTTCGCGAAAACCTGGTAAGCGGTAATTTGCCCGAATTGAATGATTCGCTGCGATCCGACCGGATTTTACTTTCCAAACAATTATCCGATCTGCTCAATGTGGAGTTGGGCGACAAAGTAGTGCTTTATTTTATTAATGAAGATGAAAGCACCCCGCGGATGCTGCAGCTCGAAGTCAGCGGGCTGTACAATACCGGAATCGAGGAATTCGACAACCTGTTTGTGGTTGGCGACCTGCAGCAGGTGCAGCGGCTGAACGACTGGCGAAGCGACCAAATCAGCGGGTTTGAAATTCTTGTAAACGATTTCAACCGAATTGAAGAAATTGAGCAGGAGGTGCGCAACACCGTGCTCGACTACAGCCGCGAAAACGACACCATTTTACGCACCACCACCATCACGCGGGAATATCCGCAAATTTTCGACTGGCTTTCCATGCTCGACATGAATGTGTGGGTCATTCTTATTTTAATGGCTGTGGTAGCCGGGTTTAATATGATTTCGGGATTGCTCGTTTTGATTCTCGAGCGCAGCAACATGATTGGCGTGCTGAAAGCACTCGGCAGCCGAAACTGGAGCATCCGGCGTATTTTTCTTTACCTCTCGGTGTTTCTTACTTCGCGCGGAATGCTGTGGGGAAATATTATCGGGATAACTTTTATTGTTGTTCAGAAATCGTTCGAAATTTTCACCCTCAATCCCACCACATATTATGTTGATGTAGTGCCTGTTAATTTTTCAATCGTACATCTTTTATTGCTGAATGCCGGAACAGTTGTAGCTACTTTTTTAATGCTGATTGTTCCGAGTTATCTGGTCAGCAAAATTTCACCCGATAAAACCATCCGGTTCGATTAAGAGTTTTTTGTTGGAATGTAACAGAACACGGATAAAACGGATCGTTACTGATTTACACGGATCTTATCTGTGTATATCGGTTTAATCCGTGTCACCAGTGTTCCAATTCCTAATGAAAATCAGCAGATATTCTTATTTTTGCCGCGTGAACATTTCTCGTGAACATATCAGAAAAGCGCTGGAAAAGAAACTTCCGGGACCGGAATCGCACCACAAAATGATTCCTCCCAACCGTGACTTGCATGCACCGGAAAAAGAAAAAAGCAGGCTGAAAAGAAGCAGTGTGTTGCTTTTGCTTTTTGAAGAAAACGGGGAATTAAAAATCTGCCTGATAAAACGCCCTGCACACATGAAACACCATGCCAGCCAGGT
>JBMCIT010000120.1:0-4897 GCA_048616715.1 Tangfeifania sp.
GATGGAAAGGCCGGGGTGATACTGGCCACTCCCATAACTGCAACAAGTGTGATTAAATAAATGGTTGCGAGGTTCCTTTTTTCCATTTGTTCTCTTTTGTGCGAACAAAATTAGGATTTTCAGATGAGGATGAAATATTTGATACACTTTTTTCAGTGAGTTGGCAATATTTCTTTTCCATAAGAACAGCTTTCACTATTTTCGCCTTTTCAGAATCTAAAATAAATTAAAACCATGCGAAATTTCATAATGATTGTTTTCCTGCTGACAGCTTTTGGCGTTTTTGCCCAGGAAAAACAAATGACCCTCGAAGATGCCATCATGGGCCGTTATACCTATTTGCGCCCTGAATCGATGAATGGTCTTAAATGGAAAAACGACAAAGTTTTCACTTTTCTTGAAAATGATACCCTTTGGGCAGAGGAAGCAAAAAACGGAAAACTCTTACCGCTTATAAACCTTATTGATTTGAATTCGATGCTGAATAAAAGCGGAAACAGTGAACTGAAACAGTTCCCCGGCTATTCCTGGACAAAAAACGGGATGTTGCTGTTCAGAAACAGCCGGAAATTTACAGTTGTCAATCCCGGGGAAAAGCAAATTGCTTTTCAAATTGAATTGCCCGAAAAAGCTGAAAATGCAGAATTTTGCGAAACCGGCAAGTTTGTGGCTTTCACTGTTGACGATGATTTGTTTGTCACTTTTGCCGATGGAAAAACTTTGCAAATAACAGAAGACGGCGGGAATGGCATTGTAAACGGAAAAACGGTTCACCGCAACGAATTTGGAATCTCCGATGGTATTTTCATTTCACCAAAAGGAAAATCCATCGCTTTTTACCGGAAAGACGAAACCATGGTGACTGATTACCCGGTTGTTGATTTTATGGAACGTTCGGCTGAATACACTCCTGTAAAATATCCAATGGCCGGAATGAACAGCCATCATGTTACAGTTGGGATTTACTCTTTGGAAACAGGCAAAACAAAGTTTTTGAATACCGGCGGCGACCCCGAACATTTCCTGACAAACATTGCGTGGTCGCCCGACGGGACGAAGATTTTCATGGCCGAACTGAACCGCGGACAGGACCACATGCAGTTGAATTGTTACGATATTTCAACAGGCAATAAAGAGAAAACACTGTTTGAGGAAACCAGCGAAACATATGTAGAGCCCTTATATCCCATCCGCTTTTCAGAAGTAAACGAAAATGAGTTTTATTACCTGAGCCGCAAAGATGGCTGGTTTCATATTTACAAATACAATGCAGATGGAAAACTCCTTCAGCAAATTACAAAAGGGGAGTGGGAGGTAACCCGAATCCTGGGATTTGATGAAAAGGAAAAGAATGTGTTTGTGGAAGCTACCAAAGAAAGTCCGCTGGAACGGCATATTTACCGGGTGGAAGTGAAATCAGGGGAAACGGAAAAATTAACGGAAGGAGCAGGAATTCACAACGGAATTTTGAGCTCCGGTGGCAGCTATTTTATCGATCGGTTCAGCGGTCCGGAAATTCCTTCGCAAATTTCACTGATTTCCGGGAAGGGTAAAAAACTGAAAACATTGTTTACTGCCGCCGATCCTCTGCAAAACTACAAACTGGGAGAAAACAAGCTGGTTCCCATTCAGTCGGCGGATGGTAAAACTGAGCTGGCCGGTCGTTTGGTTTTGCCACCGGATTTCGATTCAACTAAAAAATACCCGGTGATTGTTTATGTTTATGGCGGGCCGCATTCGCAACTGGTTACCAAAGACTGGCACAACAGTGCCCTCTGGTGGCAGTATTACATGGCCTCGCAGGGATATATCGCTTTCACTATGGACAACCGCGGAACCAATAATCGTGGCCGCGCATTCGAAACCGCTGTTCACCGCCGGCTTGGGGTTTTGGAAACTGAAGATCAGATGCAGGGAATTGAATACCTGAAATCGCTTCCTTATGTGGATGCCGACCGGATTGGCGTACACGGCTGGAGCTATGGCGGTTTTATGACGCTCAACCTGATGATGCGCCACCCCGAAATTTTTAAAGTGGGCGTTGCAGGCGGCCCGGTGGTCGACTGGAGCATGTACGAAGTGATGTACGGCGAACGGTACATGGACCGTCCAAACGAAAACCCGGAAGGTTACGCGGAATCGAATATGTTAAACCATGTGGCTGATTTAAATGGAAAGTTGCTGATTATTCACGGTGTGCAGGACGATGTGGTAGTGATGCAGCACAGTATGAAATTCCTGCGCGAGTGTGTAAAGCAAAATAAACAGCCCGATTTCTTCGTTTATCCCACGCATCCGCACAATGTTCGCGGAAAAGACCGCGTGCATCTCATGCGAAAAGTGAGCGATTATTTTATTGACAATTTATAGTGAAGCCGTCAAAAATATTGCTTTTCATGCTGGGCGTTTTCGTCTTTTTGGCTGTTGCAATGTGGGCCATACCATCTGATGGCGTAAAATTGGGAGAATTTACCTTTCACATGCCAACCTTCAGCGAAATGTTTCTGGACGACGATGTTGAATATGCTGATGTTTCAGAGATAATCGGTAAACAGTTTAACATCGATTCGGTGGCGGTGGTTGAACTGGATACCCTTCATGGCGATACGGTGAAAGAGGTTGTTGAAAAAGCGAACTACGATTCGCTGGCCAGGCGAATTCATAAATTGGAACTTAACGAAGCAGGCCGAAATAACCTGCATCAGTTTTTTGAAAAACTGGAGAATGATTCGTTAACACGGATAATGCATTATGGCGACAGCCAGATTGAAGGCGACCGGATGACAGCCTTTATTCGAAATAAACTGCAGTTAAAATTTGGCGGAACAGGAGTGGGGTTGCGCCCTGCATTGCAACCCTACGATTTTGTGTACACTGCCCGACAGGAGAATTCCGGAAACTGGCAACGATATCCGCTTTACGGAAAAATCGATTCGCTGGTCGAACATAAAAAGTACGGCGCTATGGCTGCGTTTTCGCGTTACGCACCACTGACTTTCGATTCAATTCCGTTTATTCCGGAAAATAGTTATCGTGCTGAATTAACCATTTCGTCAACCGATTTTTCATTTAAGCGCATCCGCCGATATGAATATTTTCGGATGTTTTACGGCAATCTGAAAGAGCCGGTAAAAATCAGACTGGGGGCTGACGGATCAATTTTAATGCGCGATTCGCTGAAATCAGATATCGGTTACGGAGTGATAGAATGCGATTTGCCGGACACTACCAGCAGTATTTCGCTGATATTTGAAGGATTTGACAGCCCCGATATTTACGGAATTGAGCTGGCTTCACGTAAGGGGATTATTGTTGACAACATTGCATTAAGGGGCAGTTCGGGGCTCTTTTTCACACTGAACGATTTTGAACACAGCCTGAAAATGTACAACGACCTGAAACCCGATCTGTTCCTTTTACAGTTTGGCGGAAATATGGCTCCTTACATCAGTGAAGGTGGCTCCGAAAGAATAATAAATTACATGCGTAGCTTCAGGGCGCAAATCCGGAGAATTAAGCGGACCTGCCCGGATGCGGCCATTATCGTCATTGGGCCAAGTGATATGTCGGCCAAGGATAAAGACCGGTTTGTAACCTACAACAATCTGCCGGAACTGGTGGAAGCGATGAAAAATACTGCACTGTTGAGCGGCTGCGGCTACTGGAACATGTATGAAGCAATGGGCGGCAAAAACAGCATGCCCTCGTGGGTAAATGCCGAACCCGAACTGGCACGCCCCGATTATGTGCATTTTTCAAACCGGGGCGCCCGGCTCATTGCCAATATGTTTTACAATGCGCTCGTTTTTGAGTACAATAACTTTTTAGAACAAAACAGAAAACCGGAAAAAGACCATTGATAAATTGGAGTTTATTCAGCAAATAGAATGGAGCGATTATCTGCGTAGTATTTTTTTGTACGACAAAGAATTGCCGATGATTTTTACCCGTTTCTTTTTCTGGGGGTTTTTTGCTGTGGTGCTGGCAGGTTATTCATTTGTATACAACAACCGCAACAAGAGCCTCCGTGCAGGTTACCTGTTTGCCGCCAGCCTTTTTTTCTATTATAAATCCAGCGGATTTTTCTTTTTTATTTTGCTGTTTTCCACCTTTGTCGATTTTTTTATCGGAAAAGGGATTTACACATCCAAAAGCAAGCTGTTCAGAAAGTTATTGCTGGCCTTGAGTGTGATCGTAAATTTGTCGTTGCTCGCATATTTCAAATACGCTTATTTTTTTACTGAAAGCCTGAATACACTGCTCGGTGCCGATTTTCAGGTAGTAAACCACCTCGCATTGTGGGCCAACCAGGCAACAGGCACCCATTTCGAAGTCAACCAGATTTTGCTTCCGGTGGGAATTTCATTTTTCACGTTTCAAACCATCAGCTATTCGGTTGATGTTTACCGCGGTGAATCGCAGCCCGTAAAAAACCTGGTTGATTTTGGTTTTTATGTTTCGTTTTTTCCGCAGTTGGTGGCCGGGCCAATTGTCCGTGCCTCAGGTTTTGTAAAACAAATTTATGAAGATTACCGGGTCTCGAAAGAAGAGTTCGGCTGGGCGGTTTATATTATTCTGAAAGGGCTGGTGAAGAAAATTTTTATTGGCGATTACATTGCCGTCAATTTTGTCGACCGCGTTTTTTCTGATCCGATGACCTATTCCGGTTTCGAAAACCTGATGGCGCTTTTCGGGTATTCCCTTCAGGTTTATGTCGATTTTTCGGGATATACCGATATTGCCATTGGTGTGGCTTTGCTAATGGGATTCCGGTTGCCGCAAAACTTCAATTCGCCCTACAAAGCAAAAAATGTGGGGGAGTTTTGGAAACGCTGGCACATTTCGCTTTCGTCGTGGCTCAAAGATTATTTATACATTCCCATTGGCGGAAACCGCA
>JBMCIT010000121.1:0-4807 GCA_048616715.1 Tangfeifania sp.
AAATAAGGTTCGGTACGTTCGCCCCGGTAAAACTCGAACATCATTTTCAGGATTGCGGCTGTGTTGCGGGGGGCGGAAAGCTCGGGCAGGTTGTCTTCATCAAACCAGCCTGCATCGTTGGTTTCCGAACCGGTTGAGAGCTCGTTGCCGGTTTTTTCGCAGAGGAGAAATATTTTGTAAACGTATTCAAAAGCAGGCGGCATATTCTGTTTTTGTTTGTCCATTACGGCCAGCAGTTTTACTGCTTTTACGGCAAGGCCGGCTTCTTCCATGCATTCTTTTTCGGCCACTTCGGCGGGGCTGTAACTGATGTCGGACCAGCCGCCCGGCATGGCCCAGCGGTTGTCGGCTTTTTCCTGCACCAGCAAAAGCTGGCCTTTTTCGTTAAAAACCACCGCACGCACATCGGTTTTTGGTGTTTTGTAGCCCTGCTTTTCCTCTATAACCGGAATGATATTTTCGATGGGGACATTCGTCATTTGCTGCATCATTTCGAGGCTGATTTGGCGCAGCTCGAGGTAACGTTCCTTGTCAAAAGTATTGGGCGAGTGCTCCAGCCCGATTTCTGCCAGGGTTTGAATCCGCTTTATTTTTTCAAAATAATAGTGGGTGTTCTTCTCCGTCATAATTTGATTTTTGGCGAAGATAAAATTATTCTTCTCTCCGCACCAGTAAATATTTGTTGTTGTCCAGCACCAGAAATCCCTGGTCGTAGCAGAAATAATACACTTTTTGGTTCCGGGTTTTGTAAATGTGTGTAAAATATTTAAAGTTATACCCGTTTTTTTCAAGTGCCGATTTGAAGAGAGTTGTTTTTCCACTCTGGTTGAGGTCTTCGAGAATGGAATGGTTTTTTTTAAGAATGCGGTTTATTTTGCGGATGTAGTTGGTGGAGCCGCTCAGCTTTTTATTGTTGTAGGCATTGCGGCAGGCATCGGAGCAAAACTTTTGGTCGGCCCGCCCCCTGAGCGGTTCATCGCATTCCAGACACTTTCTTGTTTCCATATTATTTTTGTTTGTCAGTAATTCACTAATATACAAAAAAATATCCGTTGGTAAACGCTTACAAACGCTTATAATCATTTATAGTCATTTACAAGTATTTAAAAACCGGATACTGTTGCCGGGGCGTTCTAAATTTGTTATAACAATTTCGTTTTTAAATTATTAACTAAAATTATTTATTATGAATGCTTTAAGAAACAGTGTCAGGCTTATCGGTAATTTGGGCGAAGACCCTAAAGTTAGAAAGTTGGACAGCGGAAAAACAGTTGCTAATTTTTCAATAGCAACCAACGAAATTTATCGCGACAGTAATGGCGATAAACAATCGGAAACCACCTGGCACCGGTTGGTTGCCTGGGGCAAGCAGGCGGAAATTGCTGAAAAATACCTTAAAAAAGGTTCGGAAATTGCGCTCGAGGGAAAACTCACCAACCGGTCGTACGACGGAAAAAACGGCGAAAAGCAATACGTAACTGAAGTTTTAGTAAATTCGATTCTGATGCTCGACAAGAACAAAAATTAACCATCCACTCCGGGGATAGTTACCCTGCCCGAAACCGCCCTGCTGATGCGGGGCGGTTTCCCTTCTATCCGGAATAACCCAGGATTTTAAACATATCTTCTACGGTTTGTTCGGTCCGGTAAACATAATCCACAAAGTTGCCTGTTTCGTCGCGATCAATAATTACATGTTTCGGCGATGGTATCAGGCAATGTTTTATTCCGCCGTATCCGCTGATAGAATCCTGGTAAGCGCCGGTATGGAAAAATCCGAGATAAAGCGGTTCTTTTTCGCGCGGTGAGTATTTGGGCAGCATTATTTGCTGGTTCAAATCCTCTGAGTTGTAATAATCGGAATGGTCGCAACTAATCCCGCCGATGTTTACCCGCGTGTACTCGTTATTCCACTTGTTGATGGGCAGCAAAATAAATTTCTCGAAAATCGACCAGGCATCGGGGATGGTGTTCATCAGGCTGTTGTCGATGATGTACCAAAGTTCGGCGTCGTTTTGTTGTTTCTGTTCGAGCACTGAAAAAATGGTCGCCCCGCTTTCGCCTACGGTATACTTCCCGAATTCAGTATAAATATCCGGCTCAGGTACCCCTTCTGAGTTGCAAACATCTTTAATGTATTGCACTATTTCGCGAATCATGTATTCGTATTCGTATTCAAATCCGAGGTGGTTTCTGATTGGAAATCCACCCCCAAGGTTGACCGAATTGAGGGTAGGGCATTCCTTTTTCAATTCTACATACAATTTTATCGACTTTTGAAATTCACCCCAGTAGTAAAGTGTGTCTTTAATTCCTGAATCCACAAAAAAGTGGAGCATAGTTAATTCCAGGTTTTCATTTTCTTTAATGCTGTTTCGGTAGAAATCAATAATTTCTGAAGCCCTGATTCCCAGGCGTGATGTATAGTAAGCGCTTTGTGGTTCTTCATCGATGGCTTTTCGGATTCCGATTTTTATTTTCCGTCCGTTGGATGCCGTTACAATCTTTTTTAATTCGTTTTTATTATCGAGAACGATAATGGAATTATCAAAACCTGCATCCTGAAGTTTGATGATTCTCCGGATGTAATCGTCTGTTTTGTAGCCATTGTGCACCAACTTTATGTCAGTGTCCAGTTTTTTTTCTTTATATAATTTTTGAATTAAATCGATATCGAAAGAAGAAGATGTTTCAAGGTTTACATTAAACTGCAGCGCTTTACTGATTACGTGATGAAAGTGGCTGCATTTGGTACAGTAGCAGTAATGATAATTTCCCTGGTAATTGGTTGCTTTCATGGCCCGGCGGAAAAGGTTGCGGGCTTTTTTTATCTGGTCACCTATGCGCGGAAGGTACATCAGCCTGAACGGTGTTCCGTATTTATCGATAAGATATTTTAGCGAAACACCATAAAACGAGAGGTTGCCATCCTGAAGGTCGAAACCTTCCTGCGGAAAATAGTATGATTGTTCAATTAAATCGAGGTAAGTGTTCTTCATTATAATAAGCTACGTAATTAATTCCCAAATTTTGACGCAGTAAAAATAAACACCTTTTTTTATAATTTTCAAAATTTGATTTCATTATTTGAGACAGCGGGGTACTATTTAATGTTCAAAGGTTCAGAAGCGTTTTATTATTTAGATGGGATTTTTTTATAAAGCTGTTTTATTGAAAAGCTCCTGCATAGTCAATTACTGTCATGCTGCCGTAAGCAGGATGGGAACCTGTTGCCACGCCAACAACTTTAAAATCGGGATTCAGGAAATTTTTACGGTGGCCACGGTTTTTTACACCGTCGTCAATCAGCAGGTAAATAACAATTTGCCGGGCCGAAATACCTCCGTAAGCAATGTTCTCGGCAATCCGGATGTCCCAGTCTCCGTAACGTTCAATCCGTTGGCGGGAGGTTGAACGGTCGCCGCCGGTATGGCCGGTTTTTCCTGTGCGCGACTGGTCTTTTACATGATCGTGTGCAGCTTTTGAAAGTCCTGCGCTGGGATGCAAAATGGGCAGGGAAGACTGCTTCTTCAATGCCCGGACGCACTCGTGAAGGGCACTTACACCTTCGCGCGTCATTAGCGGTTTATCGCCGGGATAATACAATATTTTTCCTTTGTAATTTTTTGCAAGGGGTTCAATGTATTCTTTGGCGTATTGTGCCGGATTCGACCGTAATTTATTGGTTTCCAAAATGATTTCTTTTTCAAGTGGAGTGAGGTAATTTGCATTTGCTGCTGTATTTAATTCAGCAGGGTTCCAGGCAGAATTTTTATCGGTGACTGTTTCGCCCCCAATTGCAAAGATGGTCAATAAAATCAGTAAAAAAGTGAATTGTATTTTCATCGTCTGTGTTATCGGCATTTTCAATTTTAAGTAAATATCAGCGCTGAAAAGGTAAACGTATTATTTTGTTTTTTATTTGGTTGGGTATTAATTTTATAACCATAAACTTAAAAATTATATTTCACCCTGAAATAGCCAAAATTAAATGCTTTGTTTTCGTTTACCTGCGTGACCGGATTGGGAAAATCGCCGTAAAAAGTTTGCCAGAAAAGCGACAAAGTAAGGTTGTCGGCTGCCGAATAGTCGATGGACGGCCCCACGAAAGCGGCATTCATTTTCGGGTAGTAAATAGCCGATAAACTACTGTTCCAGAGTGGCGTAATGGGATAAGAGCCGTTTGCAAGGATGGTATATTCTGTAAACGAAAGCATTTTGGGTGTGAGCGGCTGGTTGAAAATCTGAAAAAAACTGGTATTTCCCTCGTCAGGTAGTTCATTGTATAAACCTTCCAGTTGCAAATACAATGAATTGGAAAACATGTAATCGAAAGAAACCGAAGCCACAAAAATGCCGTTTGAATTGCCGGAATTTTCTTTGGGCTGAAAATACGAAGCCTCGCCGCGAAATCCGGCCCCTTTAATGTTTCCCGACCAGCCGAGGCCGAAAACATAATCCTGTTCAGCCAGCAATCCGGCCAGTACCTGGAAATCGTAGCTCCATTTGTTGAAGCGGTACAACCCCGCAACTGTTACCCGGTTGGCGCTGTCGAGGCTTACCGCTGCTTCGGCTGCGGATGAAAAAGTAGGGTAGTAACTCACCCGCAGCGCATCGGTTCCCGGGCGCTCGGGGTAATCCACTTCGAAAAACGAATAAGTATTGAATATATCGTTCGGATTGAAGGCATAGGTTTGCGACCAGTTGATGCGTTGCCTTCCTGCTTTGAATTCCACTTCGCCAATGGTGTATTGCAGCCAGAACCGGTCGATGGCCATATTCAGTGCGTAATTGTTTTGGTCGATAA
>JBMCIT010000122.1:0-4785 GCA_048616715.1 Tangfeifania sp.
ACTCGATGCCAAATTCAGAAGTGTAAAGAACTGGTCGGAAGAAAACAACATTCCCGTTTTTTTAGGAGAGTTTGGAGCAATTAACAAGGCCGATTACAATTCGCGGATGAAGCATTACAGGGCCTACATGGAATTATCGGAAAAATATGGTTTCGCCCCGGTTGCCTGGGACGATGGCGGAGATTTCAGGATATTACAGCGCGAACAGCACGACTGGAATGAAATTAAAGATATTCTGATTTACACCTCGGCCAAATCGCCTGAACCGTATATAAACCTGAAAGAAGACTCCATAATAACAGTCGGATGGAGAAACAATGTATCCAATCACGACAGCATCATTATTCAAAGAAAATTAGCGACACAGGATCATTTCAGTAATCTGGTAACATTAAAACCCGACACCAATTTGTATTACGACATAAAACCTGTGATGAATAAATATTACGACTACCGGATTATTGCACACTACAACGATACAACCGGTTTATACTCCGAACCATTCAGGATTTTCTTCCCAGCCTGGACACGTCCCGAAAGAATTCCCTTCAACGATACACTCGCTGTTATTCCGGGTGTTATTGAAGCAGAAGATTTTGATAAAGGAGGCGAAGGATTTACCTATCACGATGCAGACAACAGAAATATTCCCGGCGATTACCGTCCGGATGAGGGTGTTGATATTTACGACCGCCTTGGCGAAGGCTTTCACATCGGAAATGCAGTGGCAGGCGAATGGACAGAATACTCAGTTGATGTGAAAACCGAGGGATGGTACAATGTTACGGCCGAAATAGCAGCAAATTCCGGCGGAGGCACATTTCAAATCTCGGTAGATACTGTTCATTCAGAAATCATGACCGCCCGGACGTCATACAGCCCCTTGAATACATTGCCTGTCAGCACACAAATGTACCTTTACCCGGGTGAGCAAATTATGCGTTTTACTGTTTTAACCGATGAAGAGCCATTTAATACCGATCGGTTTATTTTTGAACTGGCCACCAATCGCAGCCGGTTAGAAAATGCAAACAACAAATTTTTCAGAGCTTACCAAAACAGAAATAACGAACTGATTATCAAGCAGAGAAATCAAGCAAAAACAGACTACTTTCAATTATTCACAATAAACGGAAAATTGAAAAAAACAATAGCCCAACCCGAGCCCGAAACCAGAATTTCAACAATGCAAATAACCCCCGGAACCTATATTATACATGCCATTTCGGGTGAAAACAGCTTTTCTCAAAAAATAATTATAAGATAAAATAGAGATGAAATCAAATATTTGTTTATTACTAATCATTTTAATTACCTTCTCAAATATCAGCTTAATTGCCCAACCTGTAAAAAAGCATGGACAACTGGCAGTAAAAGGAAAATACCTGGTCGATAAAAATGAAAATCCGGTTATGCTAACCGGGGTGAGTTACGGCTGGCACAACTGGTGGCCCCGTTTTTACAACGAGAAATCGGTTGAATGGCTGGCCACCGACTGGGGTTGCAATGTGGTAAGGGCAGCCCTTGGAGTGGGTCCGGATAACAGTTTTCTCGATCGCAAAAAATGGTCGAAAGAAAAAATTGAAGCAGTTGTTAATGGTGCTGTCAAAAATGATATTTACGTAATTATAGACTGGCACAGCCATGAATTTCACCAGGAAGAAGCCGAAAAATTCTTTGCTGAAATGGCTCAAAAATACGGACATCATCCACATGTGATTTACGAAATTTTTAATGAACCTGTGCACGACTCATGGGAAAAAGTTAAATCTTATTCTGTAGAAGTAATAAAAGCCATTCGGAAGCATGACCCGGATAATATTATTTTAGTGGGAAATCCGCACTGGGACCAGGATATCCATATCGTAGCCGACTCCCCAATCGAAGGATTCGACAATTTAATGTATACCGTGCATTTTTATGCCGATACGCACGGAAAAGAATTGCGCGACCGCTGCCGGTATGCAATCGATAAAAACATTCCGATTTTCATTTCCGAATCGGCGGGAATGTCAGCCAATGGCGATGGCCCGATAAATTATGACGAATGGAATAATTGGATTAATTTCATGAAAGAAAACCAGATTAGCTGGATTACCTGGTCGGTAGCCGACAAAGATGAGACCTGCTCCATGCTAAAAAAATCAGCAAGTGATACCGGCAACTGGAAAAAAGAAGATTTAAAAGAATCAGGAATAAAAACCAGGGAACTGCTCCGCGAGATGGCTGGATTAGAGGAACAACATAACTAACTGAAAAATGAAAAAATACTTTCTGCTTATTCTACTGTTATTAAAGGTTTTTACTTTCAACTCTGCGTTTGCCCAACGCTTCGAAGCCGAAGATGCTACGCTGGCCGGCGGAGCCGAAATTGTTGCCAGTGGAAGCGCTTCCGGTGGTTATTACGTTGCCCAGAAAGAAGGTAACCTCACTTTTAATATCAATATTGAAAATGAGGCATATTACAATATTTTCATCCATGCAGCATCACCTCATGATGATAAAATTAACACCCTTTGGCTTGATGGTGAACAGGTGGATTTTTCGCTTTCCCAAAATCAGGACTACATTTCGCTAAAAGTTATCAGCAACCTAAAATTAAGTAAAGGAGAGCACACCCTGAAAGTATTGAAGTCATGGGGATGGATAAACATTGATTACATCGAACTTGAAGAAGTAAATTCTTCTGAAAGGTTCAATGTAAGCGATACGCTCGTGACCATCAATCCGATGGAAAATGCCAGCCGGCTGTATCAGTTTTTGTATGATAATTATGGCGAAAAAATTATTTCGGGGGCCATGACACTGAACAGCATGGATGAAATCAACTGGTTGAAAACAAACACCGGAAAAGAGCCGGCTTTGATTGGCCTCGATTTTATGCATTGCGGACGCGGCTATTCATGGTACAACGACGAGGAACCAGTTAACGATGCAAAAAACTATTACAACCGAAACGGAATTCCGGCTTTTTGCTGGCACTGGCGCGATCCGTCGAGGGAAACTGAAGCCTTTTATACCGATGATACCGATTTTGATGTATCGAAAATTTTGGATGAAAACTCCCCGGAATACCAGGCAATGATTGATGACATCGACTACATTTCGGGCTTATTGAAAAAACTGCAAAACAACGGTGTGCCGGTTTTATGGCGCCCCCTGCACGAAGCAGCCGGTGGATGGTTCTGGTGGGGAGCCAAAGGCCCGGAGCCTTGCAAAAAGCTTTACCGCCTGATGTTCGACCGGATGGTGAATTACCACGGCCTGAAAAACCTGATTTGGGTGTGGACCAGTCAGCCCAACGATGATGAATGGTATCCGGGCGATGAATATGTGGATATTGTTGGTCGCGATATTTACAAGGAAGGCGATCATGGTTCGCAGATACTTGAATTCAACCAGTTAAATGATATGGTGGACGGTAAAAAAATCGTCGCGCTTACAGAGTGTGGCTCTTTCCCCGATGCCGGGAACCTGGTGGAAGACGAGGCTGCATGGTCGTATTTTATGCCGTGGTACGGCGATTTTGTTCGCGACAGCAAATACAATTCGCTGGAGCTATGGAATAAAATGTTCGACCATGAATATGTGATAACACTTGACGAAATGCCTGATTTGCGTTCGTATACGACCACCAACACAACCAGTGAAATAAAAATTCCTGAACAAAAAAAAACTCAGATATTTCCAACTTTAGTTTCTGATGAAATAACTGTAAAAAGCATAAATCAACTCAAAAAAGTCGGCATTTATTCTGCCACCGGGCAATTATTAAAAATGTATCCATTCAATTCCACGCAGGCGGTTATTCCGCTTAATGAATTTCCGTCAGGAATTTATTTGGTAAAGGTAAACAGCGAAAAGGCAGTAAAAATATTCAAACACTGAAAATCGGAATTGAATTTTTTTCCAATTCATTCATTTTTATTCTGATTCAATCTTCAAAACTTTTGCTCCCCTGATTTGCCGGTTCTTAATATCCATCAAAGCTTCGTTTGCCTTTTCAAACGGATAAACTTTCACATCGGGTTTTATGGGAATTTCAGAGGCTGCTTTTAAAAAATTCCGTACATCATCGCTTGTTACATTTGCTACACTTTTAATTTCTTTTTCCATCCAGAGATGTTTGGCATAGTCAAATTCCCTGAGGTGCTCCTCATCCACACTCTCTTTTCGGATGGCATTGATAACCAGCCTCCCGCCGGGTTTCAGAAAATCCAGCGCTGCAAGCACTGTTTTCCATACCGGGGTAGTATCGATAATGCAATGCAATTTTTCAGGTGGCTGCTCCGTTGAATCGCCGGTCCAGCCGGCACCCAGTTTACGGGCAAACTCCCGTTCCTTCGGATTACGGGCAAAAACATAGACTTTCGATTCCGGATACTTATATTTTATCAATTTCAACACTAAATGCGCCGACGCCCCAAAACCGGTCAAACCGATATTGTCGCCGTTGTTTGCCTCACATAACGCCAACGAACGATAACCAATGGCACCGGCACACAATAGCGGTGCTGCCTCTTCATCCGAAAATACATCGGGAATCGGGTAAGCATATTTTTCGGGAACGGTCATGTATTCTGCATAACCTCCGTTTACATCGCGGCCGGTGGCTGTAAAATCGGGACAAAGATTTTCCTGACCTGAAAGACAATACTCACATTCTCCGCACGCCGAAAAAATCCAGGCCACCCCTACCCTGTCACCTGTTTTTACCTCACCGTTCTTCACATTCGATTTTTCTACAATTCCCACCACCTGGTGGCCGGGAACCACCGGAAATTC
>JBMCIT010000123.1:0-4760 GCA_048616715.1 Tangfeifania sp.
CGAAAACATATTCTGCGACATAAAACCAAAAAAATAGATGATTTTCGTTCTGTCTTATTAAAATCTTGTTAGTACATTTACGATTCTCAATTTGGAGCGAAGCAGAAGTCATTGCAATAGTTTCGTACCATCAGATTTATGAACCAGCAATAATGAATATTTAAACAACAAGAATATATGGATTCAAAAATTCAACAGCTTACCGAAACCATTTACAACGAGGGAGTGGAGAGGGCCCGGGAGGAAGCTGATGCCATTTTAAAAGAAGCCGCTAAAAAGGCTGAGCAGGTTAAAAAAGATGCGCAAAAAGAGGCCGACCGGATTGTGGAAGAAGCCCGTGAAAAATCAGAGGAGATTAAAAAGCAGGTGGATTCGGAAATTAAAATGACTACCAACCAGGCAGTTTCTGCCATGAAACAGGAAATTACTACCTTGATTACAATGAAAGTAATTCAGCCTTCGGTAAAAGAACTTTTTTCGGATACCGAATACATGAAAACTTTGATCTCGGATGTAATAAAAGGCTGGCTGGAAAAAGAAGACTTCGATTTGACAGTCATCCTGCCTGAATCAAACCGTGAGCAACTGGAAGGTTATTTCCGGAACAACCTGGCCGACGAACTCAATAAAGGGCTGGAAGTTACTTTCACAAAAAATATGAAGTCCGGATTTAAAATCGGGCCTTCCGACGGTAGTTATATCATCAGCTTTAGCGACGATGATTTTACCAACTTTCTGAAGAGTTACCTGAGACCAAAAACCAGCCAACTTCTTTTTGAGGAGGAAAAATGATTCAACGAAACTATTATTATCTTGTAGCCGGATTACCCGATTTGATTCCTGATGATAAGAAACTGCATTATTCATCAGCAGAATTGCGTGATTATCTGAAGGAAGAATTGCATCCCGCCGATTTCAGGCTGGTGCGGTTGTTCTACCTTCCGTTCGATCATGATAACCTGCTGAATATTATTTATGAGCCGGAATTCGATTGGGATGAACGTGGAAATTTTTCACAGGAAATACTCGAGCAGTTTGCCGATAAAAAACAGTATGAATTGCTGGATACCTCAAAGTTTCCAACTTACCTGGCCGAATTTATCGAGATGTATTTTGAAGATGAAGAAGAATTTCCGAAAGCAAAAGCTATCCGTTTCCTGACCGAAGGTTGGTACAACTGGTTGAGAAAATCGGGGAACGATTTTGTGACAAGATTTGCCGATTACAAGCAAACTATGGGAAATATTATGCTTGCGCTCAACGGGCGGAAGCACGATATCCCTTTTGAAAATGCCCTTATTGGCGACGACGAAGTTACGCAGGCTTTAAGAAAAAGCCGCTCCCGCGATTTTGGGCTTTCCACCGAAGTAAACGATATCGAAAACATCATCCAGATTTTTGAAACCGATAATATTCTGGACCGCGAACTGCGCATCGATAATCACATGTGGAAATTTTTAGACGAAATTACCTTTTTCGACTATTTCACCATTGAAAGAATTCTGGCCTATGTACAGAAAATATTCGTGGTGGAACGCTGGTTCAAGTTAGATAAAGAAAAAGGTCAGCAAATATTTAATCAATTGTTAGAAGAATTACAATCCAATTTTGAATTTCCTGAAGAATTCGCAATAACCTATGGAAAAAGAAAATAAAACAACAGGTAAAGTGGTTGGTATCGTAGCCAACCTCGTTATGGTAGAAGTTGACGGGGCAGTTGCCCAAAATGAAATTTGTTTCATTAACCTGGCCGAAGAACGGTTAATGGCCGAGGTTATTAAAGTAATGGGTAAAATTGCATACGTGCAGGTTTTTGAAAGTACCCGCGGCCTGAAACCGGGATCAAAGGTCGATTTTGAAGGCCACATGCTCGAGGTGACACTCGGCCCCGGGATCCTTTCCAGAAACTACGACGGACTGCAAAACGACCTCGACAAAATGGAAGGCGTTTTCCTGAAACGAGGTGAGTACACCGATCCGCTGAACAGGGAAAAGGAGTGGGAATTTAAACCCATAGCCAAAGTGGGCGATGAGGTCCAGGCCGGCGACTGGCTGGGTGAAGTAAATGAAAACGACCAACCCCATAAAATTATGGTTCCTTTTAAAATGGAAGGAACATTTAAAATTAAAGAAATTGTTGATGAAGGCGAATACACTGTCGACCATAAAATTGCAGTGGTTACTGACGGCGACGGCAACGAAACAGAACTGACAATGGTTCAGAAATGGCCGGTGAAAGTTGCAGTTAGTGCCTTCAAAGAAAAACCACGTCCGTTTAAACTGCTCGAAACCGGTGTGCGTTGTATGGATACGCTCAACCCGATTACCGAAGGCGGAACCGGTTTTATTCCCGGCCCGTTTGGTACCGGAAAAACCGTGTTGCAGCATGCCATTTCAAAACAAGCCGAAGCCGACATCGTAATTATTGCTGCCTGCGGAGAACGTGCCAATGAAGTGGTGGAAATTTTTACCGAGTTCCCGGAACTCGAAGACCCGCGCACCGGGAAAAAACTGATTGAACGTACCATTATTATTGCAAATACTTCAAACATGCCCGTGGCTGCCCGTGAAGCTTCGGTCTACACAGCCATGGCAATTGGTGAGTATTACCGTGCTATGGGATTGAAAGTATTACTGATGGCCGATTCTACTTCGCGCTGGGCACAGGCGCTGCGCGAAATGTCGAACCGTTTGGAAGAACTTCCCGGACCGGATGCGTTCCCAATGGACTTGTCGGCAGTTATATCGAATTTCTATTCACGCGCAGGATTTGTTTATCTGAATAATGATAAATCAGGGTCAATTACTTTTATAGGAACGGTTTCGCCGGCAGGTGGTAACCTGAAAGAACCGGTAACAGAGAGTACCCGGAAAGCAGCCCGTTGTTTTTACGGTCTGAACCAGGCACGTGCCGACAGTAAACGCTATCCGGCCATCGACCCGATTGACAGCTATTCAAAATACCTGGAATATCCTGAAGTTCAGGAAAACCTGAAAAAGAATGTTCACGAATCGTGGCTCGATGACGTGTTGAAAGTAAAAGACATTCTTTTACGCGGAAAGGAAGCCATGGAGCAAATTAACATCCTTGGTGATGACGGAGTTCCGATTAGTTTCCACGAAACTTTTTGGAGATCGGAACTTATCGACTTTGTGATATTGCAACAGGATGCATTTGATGATATCGATGCTTCCACTCCGATGAAACGTCAGCAGTACATGCTAAAGAAAGTTTTGAATGTAGTTGGGAAAGAATTTTCATTCAACAACTTCGAAGAAGTTGGCAGCTACTTCAAAAAAGTGATCAACGAATTTAAACAGATGAACTATTCTGAATTTGAATCGGAAAAATTCAAACGTCATGAGGAAGAATTGGAAAAAATAATAAGTGAACAATCAAAATAAACTAGAAGGCGAATAACATTAACACTGAAAAAAAAGTACTATGGAAAGCCAGGCATTTCAGAAGATATATACCAAATTAAACAACATTACCAAGGCCACGGTGACCCTTAATGCCGAGGGTGTTGGCTATGATGAAATTGCCAGCGTAAACGGCCGGCTGGCACAGGTGGTGAAAATTACCGGGAACGATATTACACTTCAGATTTTTGAGGGAACCGAAGGGGTTCCAACTAATGCCGAGGTGAGTTTTTTGGGAAGGCCACCACAACTTAAGGTAAGCGATGAACTTGCCGGGCGTTTTTTTAATGCGTACGGCGATCCGATTGACGGTGGCCCGGAAGTTCAGGGCGAAGTGCGCGATATTGGCAGCCCCTCGGTAAACCCGGTACGAAGAGAACAACCTTCGAACCTTATTGCTACGGGTATTGCAGGCATCGACCTGAATAACACATTGGTTTCGGGGCAAAAAATTCCGTTTTTTGCCGACCCCGACCAACCCTACAACCAGGTGATGGCTAACGTAGCATTGCGTGCAAAAGCCGATAAAATTATTCTGGGGGGCATGGGATTATCGAACGACGATTACCTCTACTTTAAAAATGTGTTTGACAATGCCGGTGCACTCGACCGTATCATTAGTTTTGTGAATACAACTGAAAACCCACCGGTAGAACGTTTGCTGGTGCCCGATATGGCGCTGACTGCGGCCGAATATTTTGCAGTAGACCACAACCAGAATGTACTGGTGCTGCTTACCGATATGACACTTTTTGCCGATGCATTGAGTATTGTATCGAACCGGATGGACCAGATTCCGTCGAAAGACAGTATGCCCGGTTCACTTTATTCCGATTTGGCGCGTATTTACGAAAAAGCAGTGCAGTTTCCGTCGGGTGGTTCCATTACCATTATTGCAGTAACCACACTTTCGGGTGGCGATATTACGCACGCAATTCCGGATAACACCGGATACATTACTGAGGGACAATTGTTCCTGCGTCGCGATTCGGAAATCGGTAAGGTGATTGTCGATCCGTTCCGTTCACTGTCGCGTTTGAAACAGTTGGTTATCGGAAAACAAACACGTGAAGATCATCCGCAGGTGATGAACACGGCAATTCGTTTATATGCCGATGCAGCCAATGCAAGGACAAAACTTGAGAATGGTTTCGACCTGACTGATTACGACGAACGTACACTTGAATTTGCCAAAGAATATTCCGAACGGCTGCTGGCCATCGATGTAAACGTGGATACCGACACCATGCTCGATATTGCCTGGGAGTTGTTTGCCAGGTACTTTAACAAATCAGAGGTGGCTATCCGCGAGAACCTGGTTGAAAAATACTGGAAAG
>JBMCIT010000124.1:0-4743 GCA_048616715.1 Tangfeifania sp.
AATCTTTTGTTGAAAACCAAACCAGCCGGGCAGGATTTTGCAAAGCCGTTGAGAGCAATGGGTTGCAACGCATCCTCAAAAGCTAACCTGTTTTATTGAAAAAAGCTAAAAGTCAATAAATGCCCGCCCACTGTACTCAATTTTTTTTTGACTGAACACCAATGCAAACTCAGAATTCATCCGGTCCCTCACCCTCAAAAAAACTCTTGTTAAAATTCACCAGGTACAGTTTTTCAACCGGGCGGGTAAACGCGGTGTACAGCCAGCGGTAATATTCCACATCGAGCATATCTTCCACCAGGTAACCGTGATCGATAAAAACTGTTTTCCACTGGCCGCCCTGTGCTTTGTGGCAGGTTAACGCGTAGGCATATTTCACCTGCAGTGCATTGAAATACGGATTCTCGCGAATTTTCTTCCAGCGGTTTTTCTTGTTTTTTATGTCCTGATAATCTTCTGAAACAGTTTCGAAAAGCTGCCGGTTTTGTTCGTAAGAAAAAGAAGCCGATTCAATGGAAAGGGTATCGAGAAAAATTTTGCAATCGAGCTCCACATTTTCATAATCGATAAACCGGAGCGACACATCGGCAAAACGAAAGCCATACAATTCCTCGTAACCGTAAATATTCTGAACTTCGGCAATGTCGCCGTTGGCAATAAAATCGAGTTCGGCATCTTCGTCTATCCAGTGGTAATTATTTTTCACCACCATTAAAAGATCGCCCCGCTCGATTTCATTCTCCTTATACAATATTGAACCGCGAATTCCTTTATTAAAAAGGTTCGCCCGCTTGTTTGATCGCGTAACAACTGTTGTATCGAAAATACCGTTGCTTTCATAGGAAGTAGTAATTCGTTCAATCAAATCTTCCCCCGAAATTCGTTCCACATCGGGAAATGAATCAATATCAAACTTAATAAACCCCCGGGCTTTCCCTTCTTCAATGGTTTCCCTGATTTGGGTGGCACACGAAAGTATCCCTGAATCAGCAGCCTGGCGAACAACCTCCTTCAGTTCGTATTCCTTCACACCAAAACCGTAATGCATTAAAGTTTCGGCTTCCAGCGCCGGGCTTATTGCAAGCCCCACCGGGGGCAACTGTGCTGTATCGCCTGCCAGCACCAGCCGGCAGTTTTCACCTGAATAAACATATTCGAGCAAATCATCCAACAACCGGCCGCTGCCAAATGAAGAACCCGGAGTGTTCTCATTTGAAATCATCGATGCCTCGTCAACAATAAAATATGTGTTTTTGAAAATATTTTTATCCAGAACAAATCTTCCCATTCCGTCGGCTGATGATTGCTGCCTGTAAATTCTTTTATGAATGGTAAAAGCCGGCATGGCTGTATATCCCGACATAACTTTAGCTGCCCTCCCTGTTGGGGCCAGCAATACAGCGCGTATTTTCAATGACTTCAAAGTTTGCGTTAAGGCATTGATCATCGTGGTTTTACCTGTTCCTGCAAACCCCTTTATCAGCATTATTTCGTCCTGTTCCCCTGAAGAAATGAAACCGGACAACCCCTCAATTAACCTGGTCTGGCACCCCGTTGGATTGAACGGTAAATTGGTTTTCAGCAAGTCTTTTAAATGATTTTTTATCATACGTGCTAAAATAACAATCAGCAAAGGAAAGTAATTTATTTTTTTTTATAAATTTGCAAGCATTCGACATCAACTTATTAAAATTATAAAAATGAGAACCGTTATTCAAATTTTACTTTTTATTGTTGCAGTAGTACTTGCCTACTTTATTTACAAAGGTGTCCAGGATCCTATCGATTTTGAAAAAGCAAAGGATGCCCGTTATGAAGCTACCATCGAGAGGTTAAAGCAAATCCGGAAAGCTGAGTTGGTATATAGGGATGTTCATGGAAAGTTTACAGGAAGCTGGGATACCCTGATTAATTTCGTGAAATACGACTCGGTGCGCAATGTCCGCAAAGTGGGAGAATTAACCGACAGCATGATTGATGCCGGGCTCACCGAAAAGGAAGCTGTTGAAAAAGGGCTGCTTATCCGCGACACAATAAAAGAGAGCGTGCTCGAGTCAGAATTTGGCGGTTCATTTGATGCCGATAAACTTAAAGAAATTCCTGTGCCGGATACAACAGCCTACTTCGAGTTAGGGGCCACCATCATTAAAACCGGATCGGGAATCGAAGTCCCCGTGTTTGAAGCAAAAGCGCATAACAACATAATTCTGAGAGGCCTCGACCGACAGTATGTCATCAACCTCAACGAAAGAAGGAGGATGAATGAAAAATATCCGGGCCTGAAAGTGGGATCGCTGACCGAAACTGTTAACAATGCCGGTAACTGGGAGTAGTGAATGCATGAATTAATAAAAGATCCGTCATTCGATTTAAAGCGAACGAGCGAATATACATTATCCATCCAGGTCAGCCTGGATGGATTTTCTTTTTCGTTGGTCCGCATTTATGACAACCGGTTGGTTGGATTAAAAAATGTGCCTGCAAAAATAAGCACCGAGAAATTTATTGCCCGCCGGTTCAGCGAATGGATTCAAAGTGAGGAAATCTTCAACCACCAATTCTCCGACGTCCGGGTTCAGTACAATACTGGAAATTTTACATTGGTGCCCAATCCGTTTTTTAAAGATGGAAAACAAAATGAACTGGCAGGAATGCTGTTTGAGCAGGAAGTAACATCTCAGGTTGTATCCAATTTTGATGAAATTTCCGGTATCCAGCTTCTTTTCACCATGCCGGTAAGTTTACACAATGAAACCACCGGCAAATTTGGAAACTGTAAAGTTGTACATCCGGCACTTGCACTGGCAAAAAAATATCCGTTGGATTTTAGGGACAATGAAAAAGGAGTACTGCTTTACTTCTCAAAAGATAACTTCATTTTGCTTTTATTTTCTGAAGATAAATTACTGTTGGCCAACCGGTTTAATTTCAGCCATGCCAACGATGTAGTTTATTATTTAACGGCGGTGCTCGATCAGCAAAAAATAATCCCCCGGGATACAAAAATCTACCTCTCAGGAGAAATTTTTCCGGAAAGCCAACCTGAAAGCCTGCTTCGTAAATATTTCAGCAACACTGAATTCTGGCATCCAAAAAACCCGATGAATACCGAAATATTCGGTGATAAACTGCACCGTTTTATCACATTGCTCTAAAAAATGCGAATTGTTGGCGGCAAATACAAAGGACGCATTTTTACTCCCAAAAAAAATTTTGGGGCGCGCCCAACTACCGATCTTGCAAAAGAGGCGCTGTTCAATATATTGGTTAATCGTATTGATTTTGAAGAGCTATCGGTGCTCGATTTGTTTGCGGGTTCCGGAAGCATTGGCTATGAGTTCATCAGCCGCGGTGCAAAAAATGTTACGTTTGTGGAAAAAAACTATTCCCACGTTCAGTTTATAAAAAAGGTGACAAGCGGGTTGGGAATCGAAAATGCACAAATCATTCGTGATGATACATTTCGCTTTCTGAAAAAATACCCCGGGAAATTCGACATTGTATTTGCCGATCCTCCTTATGATTTGAAACAACTGGGTGAGATCCCGTCAGCCGTTTTTGAATCAGGGGTTTTAAAAGAAAACGGACTTTTAATCCTGGAGCATTCAAAAGATTATAATTTCTCCGGTCACCCCAATTTTACAGAATTAAGAAACTACGGGAAATTGAATTTCAGCTTTTTCACTGTCCCTTCAAACAGCTAAAAATCTTTTGCAGACGTCAAATTGGCAGCATATAACCTGCTTGACACCAATTCATTAAAGACAAAATGTCTCATCGCACTGAATACAGTGAATTGGACTGTATTTTGTATAATTACTCCCTGCTGGCCAGCAGTTAAAATGGGATTCGGTAAAACTAAAAACGGAGTTTAAACACACGAAAAATGGACTATAAAGATTATTACAAAATACTCGGGGTTTCGAAAAATGCCAGCCAGGAAGAAATAAAAAAAGCTTACCGGAAACTGGCTGTAAAATATCACCCTGATAAAACACAGGGTGATAAAAAATCGGAGGATCGTTTTAAAGAAATCGGCGAAGCTTACGAAGTTTTAAAAGATCCGGAAAAACGTAAAAAATACGACCAATTAGGGGCCAACTGGAAACAGTATGAAAATGCCGGGTATGGCGGAGGTACCGGCGGATTTGATTTTTCACAATTTGGCGGCCAGGCGCCGGGCGGAGGTTCTTTCTATTACGAAGGCGACATGGAAGATATTTTCGGAGGTTCGGGGGGTGGATTCTCCGATTTTTTCAATGCCTTTTTCGGAGGTGGCGGAAGGAGTCAGTCTGGTTTTTCAGGCAGACAACAACCGCGTAAAGGACAGGATTTACAGGCTGAAATGGAAATCAGCCTGTATGAAGCCTGGCACGGAACAAGCCGCATTCTGAATGTAAACGGCAAAAAACTGCGCGTGAACATCAAACCCGGAAGTTACGACGGCCTGGAACTTCGCATTAAAGGAAAAGGTGGCCCGGGAAGTAGCGGTGGCCCCGATGGCGACATTTTCATCAAAATCAGGGTTCAGCCGGATAATAATTACAAAATTGACGGCAACAACCTGATCTTAAAAACGGATGTGGATTTATATACGGCGGTGTTGGGCGGCAAAAAAGAAATACAAACATTTGCCGGAAAACTGAATGTGCCCATCCCCAAAGGCTCGCAAAGCGGAAGTAAACTCCGGCTGAAAGGAAAAGGAATGCCGGTTTACAACCAGCCGGGAGTTCATGGCGATTT
>JBMCIT010000125.1:0-4682 GCA_048616715.1 Tangfeifania sp.
TTAAATGTTTTCGTTGGAACTGACTGGTGCAAAGTGACGTGAAATCAGCAAAATGATGGTTATCTTTGCCGCTGAATGAACATTTGCTGCTGGAATTGGAAGATTTTAAAGACATTATAAAAAAATGCGCTTCCGGTAATGTGCGTGAACAGGAAAAACTTTACCGGATGCTGGCCCCGAAAATGTTCGGGGTTTGCCTGCGATATGCAAAAGACCGCACTGAAGCGGAAGACAATTTACAGGATGGTTTTGTGAAGGTTTTTTCAAATATCAAAAATTTCAGGCACGAAGGTTCTTTTGAAGGTTGGGTCCGGCGGATTATGGTGAATGTTTCGCTCAGCAAATTCCGGAAACAAAATATTATGTACCCGGTGGAAGATGCAACGAAATTTGAAACACCCACCTGGACGGAAGAAATTCTGGAGAAAATTGCTGCAGACGATCTGATTGGTTTAATTCAGCAACTGCCGCCGCGCTACCGGATGGTTTTCAACCTTTTTGTGATGGAAGGTATGAGCCACCAGGAAATTGGCGAGGCGATGAATATTTCGGAGGGGACTTCGAAATCGAACCTTGCCCGGGCAAGGGATATTTTAAAACGTAAAGTACAGGAACTTTACAACGATGTTAAAACAAATGCAAATTACCCTGCATGATGAAAGATGATAAAAATATGGATAAGGCACTCCGCGAAAAACTGGACGGGTTTAATGCGGAACCTCCTGCCCATCTCTGGGATGGAATTCAGGGAGAACTTGCCGCACAGCGCCGGGGCAAACGGATGGTGTATTACAGTTGGGCCGCGGTAGCGGCATTGCTGGTGCTGGCATTTCTGGCCGGATGGTATTTTAGCAGCGATACAACAATGCAGCCGGCCGGTGAAATGGCTCAAACAGAAAATTCCCAGAAGCAAGAACCAGTTCCTCAAATTGATGAATTAATAATTCCTTCGCAAAGCGGGCAGCAGAAGATTGAAGATAATAATCAAGCCGCGCAGCTTGCGGATGCCATCCGTGCAAAAACAGCGGACAGCGAACCTGCGGATGTCGCCGGACAAACTGGTGAAAAGTATTCAGAAACAGAAAAAATACCGGCAAGATCATTGCTGGCTGATTTAGAATTTATCGATAAAATTGAAGCCGGAATTCAGAAGAAAACAGAAAAACCGGCGGTTCAGTTAAAACAGAAAACCGGCGAAACTTTTTGGCTGTCAGATTCAGAACGAAAATTAATCGCAGAAAATGCCTCAATCAGCCGCGAAAACAGAGTTCAGGGAAAGGGATGGAAAATGGGTGTAAACGTTGCACCAGCCTATTCTTCTTTCACTTCCGGGCATTCTGAGAATTATGCATTAGACATGGCTTATTCGGCCAGCGAGGGCTCGGGAAATGTGGGCGCTGGTTTTTCGGTGCAGTACCAAACCGGAAAAAGATGGAGCATCGAAAGCGGGGTGCATTATGCAAAGAGTGGCCAGAAATCGCAAAATAGTTACGAACTTTTTGCCCGAAACAACAGCACAGGTTTCGGTAATTTTAATTCCGACCTGGCGTATGCGCCTGTAAAAACACTGGCTGTCGGGCAAATGGCTATGAACAGCACTGCCGGTGTTATTGCGTTCGATAAGCTGCCTCCGGGAACTGAAGTGGTGGCCTCCCCGGAATCGGAAACCAGTTTTTCAAATGCACTTTTGAGCCGGGGAGAGTTTTCACAGGTTTTCGATTTTATTGAAATTCCGCTCTATTTGCGTTATAAAATCATCGATTCTAAAATGGATGTGGATGTGCTTGGAGGCGTAAATGCCGGTTTGGTTGTGGGCAACAACGCTTTCCTCGACAATCAATACGGTGTGCAAAACATCGGAAAAACAGAAGATGTTTCTGCCCTCAACATGTCGGGCACGGTTGGTATAGGAGTGAATTACGCACTCGGGAAACATTTTTCGCTGGCAATGGAACCGCGGTTGAATTATTACCTGAATTCCATCAATCAAAATCCTGAGGTTGATTTCCGGCCTTACAGGATTGGGGTTTACACCGGACTTTATTACGATTTCTAACGGATAATATTTCCGAAGAAAACAGCGTTAGCCACCAGTTTGTTGGTCCCCAGCCAGGTTCCCCTAAAAGTCATGTTCTCATGAAAGCTGATAAGTTTTCCCCTGCCAATGTCCTGCACCGAAATTACCGGTGCATTTTTCAGGCGTTCAATATTTTCCTGCGAAACATAACCGCTGATGTATGGCTCCTGAGCAAATTTAACCGGTTCAGCGTATTTTTTGTCCAATGGTTTTGCCACCATGGTTCCGGATTTAAACACCGGGATTTCGGTTCTGGTATAGCCGTAGCAAAGCGGATGGGTAATATCGGCTGTAGTATTAAAAATGGCCCCGCTTATGTTGTTTATTACCGACTCTTTTCTTCGTTCGGCGTAAGTTAAATACCTGGCCGAATCGGGTTCGATTTGTTTTTTGAATTCAGTGTTGCCCATTCCATTGCGGGTAGCCCAGCCGGCAGCGCTTTTGTAAGCAATTAGGGTGCCTCCGCTGTTTGTCCAGTTTTTTATTTTCTGAATTTCACTTTCATTCAGTGCGCCGTATGATCCCCCCGGCAGAATAATGGCATTGTAGCGGTGCAGGTCCATTCGGCCCACATCGCTGCTTTCTGCGAGGGTTACCGGAATTTTGTACCTTTGATCGAAAAGGTGCCAGATTTCGCCCGCATCGCGGCTGCTGACACCATTGCCGGCAAGCATCAGAATTTCAGGTTTTTTGAGCGATGCAAAACTGTTGCTGCCCCCGTCGATTCCTTCGGGTGAAAGACCGGTTTCGAGGCTGTAAAAATTAATCCCGGTATTTTTTGCTATCTCAGAAACCAGCCGGTAAATCTGATTTTGATCGAGTCGCTGGTCAGAAACCGGCACAAGAATGGTCCCGTAACTGAAAGCCTCATTTGTACCGTTAACCGTAAATTCAAATTTTTCGGTTGCAACTTTGGTACGCAACCCTGCTTTTTGCAAGCGATATAAAGCTTCGGGAGTCGAAAACTCGTTCCACCTGAAAAGGTAGGCAATACTGCTTTCCCCTCCAATTACTTTTCCTTCAGCAGCTTCTGCTTTAACCGGATTTTGGGAGGGTTTTATGTTTTTCAGTGAATTGATTTTTGCGAACGGAATGTTGTAGGCATACGGGAAAGTCCAGGTGGAAACATCGTAAAATGTAGTGTCGGCAAAACTTGAAACCTCTTCAAAAATGGATTTTATCAACCGGTATTGGGTTTGTTTTACCGGCACCACAAAACTGGTTCCCGGTAAAAACTCATTATCTGAGGCTGAAAATTTCTTTTCATTTTTAAATACCTCAATTTGATGCTGGTTGAGCAGTTTGATAAATTCATTGGTTTTTATGCGGTCTTCCGGATTTCCGAAAACATAAGCTTTAACCGGGTCATCTTCGGCGAGTTCCAGGGCACCGGAATAGAAGTTTCGCTGAAAAGTGAGCAGCTCGTCTTTCATGTCGAGCGCAGCTTCAAGCGTGGAAAGTGTAACCGTAAACTGGTTTTTTATTCCGAGCGACAACTTTTTAATTCCATTGGAAGTTTCCCTGACCCGCCCGCGGAAACCGGCCTGCTCAAACAAAATTCCGATGCTTCCGTTAACATCGGGATATGAAGAGCCTTTTCCAAAATAGTAATCGTCGAACTGTTCTTCGGTATAATATAGTGTTCCGGTTTTATCGAGGAACCGGGCATGGTAATTGGCTATCTCGCTTGTCAGCCTGTAGTTCTCTTCAGGCGTGAGCGGATTGTTCCGGCTGGGTACTCCCGGCTGGAAAAAGAAAGTGGAATTGGCTCCCATTTCATGATGATCGGTAAAAATATTGGGTTTCCATTCATGCAGTTTAGCCACCCGGCCGCGGCTTTCGGGATGCACCAAAAGCAGGTAGTCGCGGTTAAGGTCGAACCAGTAGTGATTGGTGCGTCCGCCCGGCCAAAATTCGTTAAACTGACGGGAATTTGCATCGGGAACATCCACAGCACTTTGGTACATGTTGGCCCAGGTGCTGTGACGTGTAAAACCGTCGGGATTCATGCACGGATCTACCAGGATGATGGTATTTTCAAGCAACTGGTCAATTTTTTCTCCCCTGGCTGCAGCAAGGTAATAGGCGGTTAAGACCGATGAGTTGGTGGCACTCGATTCGTTTCCGTGAACACCGTATCCCAATGTCACAACCAGCGGCACCCCATCTTTCGAAATTTCCGATTCCGGATGGGCAAAATCCCTGTGCAGTTGTTTTAGTTCTTCCAACTTCCCGTGATTTTCCGGCGAAGTGAAAATCAGGTGCACCAGCGGGCGGTTTTCATGCGAGCGTGCATATTCCTGTATAACTGCCCTGTCCGATTGCCGGGCCATTTCTTTTATATAGTTGAGCACCTGGTCGTGCGTAAGGTGCCATTCGCCCATTTGTTGGCTGAAAAATTCTTCGGGCGTGGTTATTTCCGAATCGTAGGTTACGTTTTCCGGCAAAAAATAACTGAGCCTTTCCTGGGCAGCAGTTCTAAAAAGAATTCCAAAAATCAGGAGCAAAAGCGTAATGTTTTTCTTCATTTCGATACTATTGATTGAGTTGATTGCCGGTTTCGGCAAAATATTGTTGAAATTTTTCCCTAATATTCAAAAAAAAG
>JBMCIT010000126.1:0-4615 GCA_048616715.1 Tangfeifania sp.
CTGGTGGCAACCTCATTTGGCGAGCAATTTATAAAGACGGGCGATGAAATTATCGTTTCCGAAATGGAGCACCACTCCAATATTGTTCCCTGGCAAATCCTGGCCATGAACAAAGGGGCAAAAATTAAAAAACTTCCGTTTACTGATAACGGGGAACTGCAGTCGGGTGCGCTGGCTGGTTTAATTTCCCCTAAAACAAAACTGGTTGCCATCACCCATGTTTCCAACGTTCTGGGAACCATTAACCCGGTGAAACAAATTGTGGAAACCGCACACGGCAAAAATGTTCCGGTGTTTATCGACGGTGCACAGGCGGTGCAGCATTTGCCGGTGGACGTTCAGGAACTCGATGCCGATTTTTATGCTTTTTCTGCCCATAAAATGTATGGCCCAAATGGCGTAGGCGTTCTTTACGGAAAAAAAGAGTGGCTCGAACAAATGCCCCCATACCAGGGAGGTGGCGAAATGATTGCTGAGGTTTCTTTCGAAAAAACAACTTTTACCGAACTACCTTTCAAATTTGAAGCAGGCACACCCAACATCACCAGTGTAATAGCTTACGGAGAAGCAATTGATCTTCTTAATGAAACAGGCCTTCAGAATATTGCAGCCTGGGAACACGATTTGCTGAATTACGCAACTGAAAAACTAAAAAATATTAATGGGTTGAAAATTTTTGGAGAAGCTGCTGAAAAAACGGGTGTTATTTCATTCATTGTAGATGGGGTCCATCCATACGATATGGGAATGCTGCTCGACAAAACCGGAATTGCTGTCCGTACCGGCCACCACTGCGCCGATCCGGTAATGCAGCATTACAACATTCCCGGAACTGTGCGCGCTTCATTTGGGCTATATAATACCAAAGAAGAAATCGACCAGTTTGCACAGGCTTTGAAGAAAGTGGTACAAATGTTTGTTTAAAATGAAAAAACACCTGCCTGACTGGTTTATCTCCGGAATGTTTTTAATGATTTTGGCTGCCTGGCTGAAACCCGGAATTGGAATGAATTTGCAGCCAATTGATTTGGGGTTGGTTATCGATATCGGGGTAGTACTCATTTTTTTCTTTTACGGACTAAAACTCGATCCTGCCAAACTGAAAGCAGGCATGAGTAACTGGAAAATGCACATCGCCATCCAGCTTACTACATTTTTGTTTTTTCCGCTGCTCATTCTCCCTTTCTATCCAATGCTTAAAGGTACCAACCTTGAAATATTCTGGATGGGCATGTTTTTCCTGGCAGCCCTGCCTTCAACAGTTTCTTCTTCAGTGGTAATGGTTTCAATTGCCGGCGGAAATATTCCCGGGGCTATTTTCAACGCAAGCATTTCAGGTATCATTGGAATTATAATGACCCCTTTCTGGATGGGGCTTTTCTTAACCGGCAGGGCAGCCGGTTTTGATTTTTCGCAGGTATTCATTCAACTTATTACACAAATTATAGTTCCTGTGGTAGCCGGCCTGTTACTGCACCGCTTTTTTATACACCGGATAACCCGTCACCTGCCCAAACTGGCAGCATTCGATAAAATTATCATTCTGCTCATTGTTTACGAATCGTTCAGCCGGTCGTTCATGTCGGGTATATTCACTTCAGTGAGCTGGCTGGCGCTTGGCGGCTTGTTTGCAGCAGTCATACTGCTCTTTTTCATTGTTTTGAATTTTACCGGATGGATGGCAAAAAGTATGCAGTTTCCCAGGGAAGACCGCATCACACTACAGTTTGCGGGAACTAAAAAATCGCTGGTCCACGGTTCAGTCTTTGCCAGTGTATTATTCAGTGGAATTAGCGGTGCGGGGATTTTTTTGCTACCCATTATGATTTATCATAGTTTTCAACTGTTTTACATTAGTGTGATCGCGCGAAAAATGTCAAAACAATCCTGACGATGAACAATTTAAAACGCCGGTAACAAATCGGGTAAAATGACCGCATAAATTTGTGCGGACACAAAAAATTCCGACATTTGCATCTTTAATTTCACATTTTAATTTGCAACATGACAATTGAAGAAGTTCAACAAGAAATAATTGAAGAATTTTCGGTTTACGAAGACTGGATGGACAAATACTCCTACCTCATTGAACTGGGGAACGAACTGGAGGACCTTCCCCCTGAAGAAAAAAATGATCAGAACCTGATAAAAGGATGCCAGTCGAGGGTATGGCTGGTAGCCGAAAAAAAAGACGGTAAAATATATTTCAGGGGCGAAAGCGATGCAGTAATCGTAAAAGGATTGGTGGCATTGTTGCTGCGGGTTGTTTCGGGCCGCACGCCACGGGAGATTATTGACAATGAACTGCACTTTATCGATGACCTGGGATTGAAACAACACCTCTCTCCCACCCGCTCCAACGGGCTGCTGGCCATGGTAAAACAAATCCGATTGTACGCTGTTGCTTATGACAGAATGGAAAATAAAGGAGGATCGGAAAATGGATAAACGAATAGACCAGATAATAGAAAACCTGAAAGAGGTTTACGACCCTGAAATACCAGTGAATGTTTACGACCTGGGGTTGATTTACAACGTGGACGTGGACGAAAAAAATAATGCCAATATCGTAATGACACTGACCGCCCCCGGATGCCCGGTGGTAGATATTTTAATGGATGATATAACTCAAGCAGTACGGGCTGTGGAGGGAATTGAAGAGGTAAATGTAGATTTAACCTTCGAACCCCCATGGGACAAATCGATGATGAGCGAGGAAGCCCGCCTGGAACTGGGGTTCTTTTAGAGGAAACCCTAAGGGATAACGGAAATAAAATCAGGACTTTACTACCTCATGCTTTTCAATAAACCCGGGATCAATTTCAACACCCAGTCCGGATCCCGTTGGGACAGTGACAATTCCGTCGTTACTCTGAAGGCTTGAGGTTCTGCACTCCAGCGGAATATTGTTGTTGAACCCTTTAAATTCATGAAAAGGGCCTGCATTCGGCAAAGCAGAAACAAAGTGCATCATATACAAATAGCCCAGTCCGGAACCGGATATATGCGGAACACACGGTTTGTTCAGGGCATGAGCCATCCGCGCCACTTTCATTGACCGGATCATTCCGCCGAAATAGAACATGTCGGGTTGAACAATGTCCAGCGCGTGGTTGCCAATCAGCCACCGGAAATTACGCATACCAGGTTCCTGCTCGCCCCCGGCAACGGGTATATTCAGGGCATCTTTTACCTGTTTCGTTTCTTCGTACCAGTCGAACGGAACCGGTTCTTCATAAAAATCGAGCCGGTATTCTTCCATAATTTTCCCAATCCGAATAGCTTCATCAACCGTATATGAACCGTTTGAATCCGCATAAATGGTCATATCATCACCAAATGTTTTTCTTACAAGGGGAATCAATTTTTCCGTGCGCCCCGGCGGATAATCTTGGTTGTTGCTCATACGTCCGCCTACTTTAAACTTCAGGGCTTTGGCACGGTAGCTTTCCACATGTTCTTTTATCAACTCAATGGATTCTTCGGCCGATTTACCCCGATAATTGTTAGCCTGGTAAACGGCTACTTTTTTATTATGGATTTCACCGATTAGCTCACCAATTGATTGTCCGGCAATCTTTCCCAGCATATCCAAAATGGCAAATTCAATGGTTGCCAACGGCACCCAAAGCGCAAGGCCCTGCAACTTGTAATTGCTATGATAAATGTAAATCTCTTCCAGCAACTTTTCCAAATCGCGGGCATCCTTCCCCATAAAAAAGGGCTGCAACCGCCGGGTAAATATTGGATAAAGTGAAACCATCTGCATATTGTTTCCCACGGAAAGACCTTCAGCATCATTTTTAGAACGAACACGGCAAATAAAATTATCACGATACCGCAATAATTCCAGCGTATCGATAATTACCGGTTCGGGAAATAATTCTTTTTTCAGAACAGGTTCCCGAAGAACGTTGTCAAGCTTTTCATACGTTGCACTTTGATTTTCATGAATAACTGAAGATGAACGACATACAAACGGGGCAGCCGAAGCAATCGAGGCCGATTTTATAAAATTCCGACGATTTAAATTCATATTGTTTTGTTTATTATTTTTATGCCAACCCTTTGGGTCTGAAAATGCAAAATTCAAATCACATATCAAAAATAATAAAATCGCAGGCAAAAGCGCTGGGATTTCTGGAATGTTCCATTGTTCCGGCCGGTTTTCTCTCAGAAGAAAAAGAACGGTTTCAATCGTGGCTCGATGCCGGAATGCACGGCGAAATGGGCTATATGGCCCGAAACATAGAAAAACGCCTCGACCCGCAGTTGCTTTTCGAAAACGCTAAAACGATTCTGATAGTCCTTCAAAATTACCACACACACGAAACCCAGAAAGACCCCGAAGCACCGGTGCTTTCGAAATATGCTTACGGCACCGATTACCATTTTATAATGAAAGATAAACTGAAAAAGTTGCTTCAGTTTATACAGGAAGAAATTACTCCCTGCAACGGACGGCCGTTTGTGGACTCGGCACCGGTACTCGAGCGTGCCTGGGCACGGCGGGCCGGGCTGGGCTGGGTTGGAAAAAACAGCAACCTCATTTCGGTGGAACACGGCAGTTTCTTTTTTATCGGTGAACTTATCATCGATGCCGAACTTCCGTATG
>JBMCIT010000127.1:0-4611 GCA_048616715.1 Tangfeifania sp.
AAAATACTAAAACATTAAATTTGAGGTTATAAAAGAAGATAAAAGCAAAAAAACAGATGTTAATTTTTGGTTTGTAACAAGTATTTACTATACTTGCAATCGAATTTCAAAAAATTCTCGTCTCCACTTTATTTGTTCCAAATAAATTATCAAAAAAACAATTTAACAGGACAAGAGAATATTAACTATATTTTACACCAATGTACGATATTTTAGAATTAAACAAAAAGCTCGTTCCAGAGTTGCGCGAAATAGCCAAAGGGCTAAAAATCAGGCGCGTTGAATCATACAAGAAACAAGATCTTATTTATAAGATTTTAGACACCCAAGCCGTTCAGGAAGCTGAAAAAAAGGAAAAAAAGTCAAGCCAAAAAGATCAGGCGAAAGAAGATAAACCCAAAAAAGGATTTTTGCGGAAAAGACAGGAAAGCCCGACCGATCAGGAAAGCAAGAAAGAAGAAGCCCAGCGAAGAGGGAAAAGACCTCGCCGCGAAAGGGTTGAGCCGGTACTGAAACGTAAGGGGAATGAACCTACATCCAAAAATCAGGATAAAAATGAACCGGCTACAAAACAATCGCGCCAGGATCAGATAAAAGCTATCATCCAGAACTTTAATCTTGAAAAGGCTAAAAACCCGGAAGAAGCAGCTAAACAAAAGCTGAAAGCACAGGAAGAAAAAGCTGCCCAGGCTGCCAGGCAACAGCAGCAACAACAAAAGCAACAGCAGCAGGAAACGGACAAACCTAAAAAACAAGACAAGCCGGAAAAACCTGTTATAAAGCAAAGTTCACCTCCTGCACAGGAAAAACAAAACCAGCAGCAGGATCAGAAAAAACCTCAACATGACCAAAGACAACAAAAACGCCAGGGCGGAAGCAACAAGTATTTTGAGTTTGAAGGAATTGTAACAAACACCGGTGTTCTGGAAATTTTGCAGGATGGGTACGGTTTTTTACGTTCGTCGGACTACAATTACCTGAACTCGCCCGATGATATATATGTTTCACAATCGCAAATCAAACTTTTCGGTTTAAAAACCGGCGATACCGTGCAGGGAACTATCCGCCCGCCAAAAGAGGGCGAAAAATATTTCCCGCTGATAAAAGTGATCGAAATAAACGGACGTACTCCCCAGTACATACGGGATCGCGTTCCGTTCGATCATCTGACCCCGCTTTTTCCCGAAGAAAAATTTGAACTTACCGGAAACGGACACGACAATATTTCTACACGAATAGTTGACATGTTTGCGCCAATTGGTAAAGGCCAGCGCGGATTGATTGTTGCCCAGCCCAAAACCGGTAAAACAGTTTTGCTCAAAGAAATTGCCAACGCCATTGCAGCCAACCACCCGGAAACCTATATGATTGTACTGCTTGTTGACGAACGCCCGGAAGAGGTGACCGATATGGCACGAAGCGTGGATGCCGAAGTAATTGCATCCACTTTTGACGAACCGGCCGATAAACACGTAAGGGTAGCCAACATTGTACTGGAGAAAGCAAAACGCATGGTTGAGTGCGGCCACGATGTGGTTATCCTGCTCGACTCGATTACCCGCCTGGCACGTGCCTACAACACGGTTCAGCCTGCATCGGGGAAAGTACTCTCGGGAGGTGTGGATGCCAACGCACTGCACAAACCAAAACGGTTCTTTGGTGCAGCACGTAATATAGAGGAAGGTGGTTCACTCACCATACTGGCAACTGCACTTACAGAAACCGGTTCAAAAATGGACGAAGTGATTTTCGAAGAATTTAAAGGAACCGGTAACATGGAACTGCAGCTCGACCGTAAATTGTCGAATAAGCGGATTTTCCCGTCACTGGATATCCCGGCATCGAGCACCCGTCGCGAAGACCTGCTCATCCCGAAAGAGATGCTCAACAAACTCTGGATTCTGCGGAATTACCTCGGAGACATGAATTCACTGGAAGCAATGGAATTTATGAAAACCCGCCTGATGCGCTCCAGATCAATTGCCGAATTCCTGGCATCGATGAACGACAGCTAATCAAAGCAAAAAATATATTTTAAAAAGCAGGCCAACCCGACCTGCTTTTTTATTTTTATTAAATATAAATTACACAAATTTCTTAATTTTGATATCTGCACATTACAATTCAGCATAAAAACTGTTATTTTTGTGCAAAACTTGAGAATTTGGAATTTTTTCAGCATATACATAAAACATTGCTTGAAGGCGGCTACCCTACACTAAAAAGGGAATTGCAAAAAAGCATCGACTGGTCGGAGCGGTTGATATGCATCAAAGGCTTCCGGGGGGTGGGAAAAACAACATTTTTACTGGATTACCTGCGTGAAAAATACCCCGAGGACAAAGATGTACTTTATGTTAATTTAAATAACTTCTATTTTACCAAACGGAAAATTATTTCGTTTGCCGATGAATTTGCAAAAAGGGGCGGTAAAATTCTCATTCTCGACCAGATCCAGAAATATCCTGAATGGTCGGCAGAATTGCGGCGTTGCTACGATGAACTCCCCCACCTGAAAATTATTTTTACCTCTTCGCCGGTTTTAAGGATTGTTGAAGATAACCCCGATTTGCAGGGAAAGGCCAAAGTATACCACCTCGAGGGGTTGTCGTTCAGGGAATACCTGAACCACGTTACCAAAAATGAGTTCAGGTTATACACTTACGAGGAAATATTAAAAAACCACGAAAAAATTGCCGCTGAAATTGTAAACAAAGTCAGGCCGCTGGCCCACTTTAACAATTACCTGGAAAACGGTTACTTTCCTTATTTCATCGAAAACCCGAACTTTTACACCAACCAACTGCTGAAACAGGTTAACCTCGCCCTTGAAATCGATGTTCCCTATATCAATCAAATTGAATTGAAATATCTCTCAAAACTCAGAAAGCTGTTGCATATCATAGCCTCAGAAACACCATTTTCGCCAAATGTGAGTAAATTGGCAACCGCAATTGAAACATCACGGGCTACAGTAATGAATTACCTGCGTTACCTGAAAAATGCCAGGTTGATTTATTTATTGCACTCGAATATTGATGAGGATGAGATGAAAAAACCGGACAAGGTGTACATGCACAATACAAATTTGTTGTACGCCATTGCGCCGAACAATACGAACAAACTGAATTTAAGGCATACGTTCTTTTACAATCAGATGGCTTATGCACATGCTGTTAAAAGCTCAAACAAAGCCGATTTTATGATTGACGACAAGTACCATTTTGTTGTGGGAGGCCACAAAACTGAACCGGGACATGGAGTTTACGCAGCATCGGATATGATTGAAGCTGGCCGGGGCAAAAAAATCCCGCTATGGCTTTTTGGCTTTTTATATTGAGAGTCACATCAAAACGAAATATTAATTTTTTAGAATAAAAACTGAAATACAATGGCAAAACAAAAAAAATTCATCACATGTGACGGCAACTACGCTGCGTCGTATATGAGTTACATGTTCAGCGAGGTAGCGTGTATCTACCCGATTACGCCTTCGTCGACAATGGCCGAATACGTTGACGAATGGGCCGCTTTTGGAAAAAAGAATATGTTTGGCCGCCCGGTGCGGCTGGCAGAAATGCAAAGTGAAGGCGGGGCAGCCGGCGCGGTGCACGGAGCATTGCAGTCGGGTGCGCTTACCAGTACCTACACCGCATCGCAGGGATTGCTGCTGATGATCCCGAATATGTACAAAATTGCAGGCGAACTGCTTCCCACAGTTTTCCACGTAAGTGCCCGTGCCCTTGCCGGTCATGCACTCTCTATTTTTGGCGACCACAGCGACATTTACGCTGCCCGCCAAACCGGATTTGCCATGATTGCATCGGGTTCGGTGCAGGAGGAGATGGATTTGGCCGGTGTGGCCCACCTGGCAACCATCAAATCAAGGGTTCCCTTCCTCGCTTTCTTCGACGGGTTCCGTACTTCGCACGAAGTGCAGAAAATTGAAGCCATCGAAATGGAAGACATCGTTCCTTTGGTAGACCAGGAAGCCCTGCAGGAATTCCGCAACCGTGCCCTGAACCCGGAACACCCGGTAACCCGCGGAACGGCCCAAAACCCGGATATTTTCTTCCAGGCCAAGGAATCATCCAACAAATATTACGATGCGGTTCCCGATATCGTAGCCCACTATATGAAGGAAGTGAGCAAAATTACCGGCCGTAATTACCAGCCGTTCGACTACTACGGGGATCCGGATGCTGAAAATATTATCATCGCTATGGGATCGTCCACCGAAACCATCCGCGAAACCATCGATTACCTTGCCTCGCAGGGTAAAAAAGTGGGAATGATTGCCATTCACCTCTTCCGCCCGTTCTCTGCAAAATATTTCATGAAGGCGCTTCCCAAATCAGTGAAACGCATTGCTGTGCTCGACCGCGCCAAAGAACCGGGATCTGCCGGAGAACCGATTTACCAGGATATAAAAACCATTTTCTACGGAAAAGAAAATGCACCGCTTGTAGTTGGCGGACGCTACGGACTGGGATCAAAAGACACCACTCCGTCGCAAATCCTGGCAGTTTACGAAAACCTGGAACAAAAAGAACCGAAAAACGATTTCACCATCGGTATTGTGGACGATGTAACATTCAAGTCGCTGCCGCT